>DASWDH010000179.1:0-6993 GCA_036395495.1 Polyangiaceae bacterium | reverse complement strand
CTTCGTCCAGCTCGGCCGCGGTGTGCGGCGGCATCTGGCCGTCGATCGCCCCGAGCCTCGGCATCGACGCCGGAGCGCCGGCGACGGGCGGCGGGGCAAGCGGCGCGCAGCCGGAACCAGGCCCCGGCGGAGGCTCGGGCTGCTCGCTAAGTTCCGCTTCACCGCACACGCCCCCGTGGTGGCTCGGCCTGGTCCTTTGGCTCGCGGGTACACGCCGGCGCCGATCAGAAAGAAAACCCCGCCATCCGGCCACAGATTGTGCCTGAGACATCATTGCCGTTCTGCGCCAATTCGACCGGGCAGGTCGGCTCCTCGTAAACGGCAGGGGGGTCGTACACCGCTCCTGAAAAGGTCATCGCCTCCGTTTTCATCAGCAGGGCGGTCGTCGCCGTGGGCTGCACAGCGAGCGTCCCTTCCTCGGTGATGGTGCCGGTCAGCGTCATGTCGTAGTTTCGTTCGGCAAGGGCGTGCTTCACGAAATAGCCGCAGGCATCGAACTGGTACGCGAGCTTCACCTCGGTCGCCCCCTGCACAGCGTTCGAGCTGGCCACGCCGAAGATCCGCGCCGTGCCGCCGGTAAGACAGTCCAGGGTCTCATCGTGCATTCCGACCGTCTCCCCCTGCAGTGTCTTGTTGAAGACAAATTTCGCGGTCTCGCGGATCGCCCGCAGCGCCACCGCATCGCGGCACTCCTGTTCACAGGGGGTCGTGGCCTCCGCGGGGCTGCCCCCGCAGCCGAGCATCGTCGCCGCGCCGATCAAGCAGGCAGCCTTCCTCATCGCCTTCGCTCGGTCCACGTCAGAAACCTCCTTCCACGCCGAGGCTCGGGATGGTCACCGGACCTATGGTTTGTGTCTCGCAACCGCGCAAGGTGCAGGTGGTGGATAACGCTTCTTTGCTGAGGGTAGCGTTCATCCACTCGCCGACCACCGAGATCCACGTCTTTTCACCGAGCTGCCAGCGTTTCTCGAGGCGCAGATCGAGCCGGAAAAACGGAGGAAGACGGGTCGCGCCTGGATCGGTCGGGTCGATGGCCTTGGGGAGCCCGGTGTAGAACACCGCCCGCGTGCCCGCTCGCCAGTTGCGACCGAGATTGAAGGCGAGCGCGGCATTCGCAACGTGCGTGCGGTCGAAGGTCGCGACGAAATCATCGCGCCCCACGCTTCGAATCGATCGCGAAAGCGTATAGGAAAGGAAGCCCCCGAGGCGGCTCGTCAGCTTTCGCTTGAAAAAGAACTCGAATCCGTAGGAGCTCCCCAGCGTGCGGGTCTCCAAGATCGTGGCCACGGTGCCCGGCGCCCCTTCTCCGCCACCGCTGTTGTCCGGTCCGATCGTGCCTGAGGTGAAGCGGGGTCGACAGTTCGAGGCGTTGCCGGTGGGTTGGCTGCCTCGATCGCCGGCGATGGAGTCGACCGGAAAAGTGCCCGGCGGACAGCCGCCGAGCTGGCGCCGGCGCGAGCCGAGGGGGTCGCTCATGTTGAAAAATGCGTTGTGAAAGACGGTGACCGTCGCTTGAGTGGACTCGTCGAGCTCGAACTCGAGTCCCATGCTTTCCTGCAGGGCGCGCTGTAACCCCCCATGGAGCCCCCCGGGTTGAAAACCGGGCACTGGCACGATGAAGGCAGGCGGCTGGTGCGCCACGCCGAGCGCGGAAAGCAACCGCAGGTGCTGGGACACCGCGACCCGGGTGGACAGGCGCGGGTCGACGGCAAGAGCCGCCGCTCCTTCCGATCCGAAAAAATCGAGCCGCACGCCGGGGGTCACCTCGAAACCCGGTTGCGCCTCGATCACCACATCGGCGCGCCCGCCCATGGCGAGATCGGTACGCGTAGGGAACAAGCTCGCGGCGCCCGATGCCACCGGTCCGAGCTGCGCGACATTGAGCTCGACGTCGTAGTGATCGATCTCCACATCGGTGCCGCCCCGAAAGAGGATCTTCGGCGATAAATGATAGGTGATCTCGCTGCGTAGCCCGGTCATGCGATTACGCAAGAAGCGATCGTCGGGCAGACGTGAACGATCGATGCCGGCGGTCGCAGCCAAGCGCACGTTGCCGTGCTCGCCGAGCCGCCGGTCGTAGCGCAGATCGACGCGGTGGAACTCGGCACCGAACAGCGTCAGCGTCTGCGTGGGCGTGATCTGGCCGAGGTAATCGTAGGAACCGAACGCGAAGACGCCCAGCCGATCGTCGGGGGTAACGTCGTAGGTGGCGCGGGCCTGGTAGTCCCAGTAGTCGAGCTCTACGCCGGCCGCGAGCAGCGTGAGGAGGGTCGCCGTATACGAGTAGCGGCCGCCGGCCAGCAACGTGCCGCGGCCATTGGCAAACGGGATTTCGGCCATGGCGCCGGCGTCGACCAGCCGAACGTTGTATTCGCCATGGACTTGCGGGAGCGGCTGCGTCGTTTCGCCGGAGACGATACCGCCGCTGAAACGACCGAAACGGGCGGGATACCCGCCTGGATAAAGATCGACGCGCTCGATCAGTCCTGGATGGAGAACGGAAGGACCGACCCCCACGTGAAAGAGCAGCGGGACCCGAATCCCATCCAAAAAATAGCCGACATCACCCGGCGGTGCGCCGCGCACGAAGAAGAACGGAAGCCCGGAAAGGATCGGCGTCACGCCGGGCATGACCTCGACGGCGCGGAAAGGGTCCCCGAACGTGCCCGGGATTTGACGCACCTCGGCCCGGGAGAGCGAGGCAGTGCGCGACGGCTCCGGGCGAACGCCGCGCACGAGCACTTCTTGCGCTTTCTCGGCGCGGGGCGCGGGAGGGCTCGTTTTCGACTCACCGGCCGCGAGGCCGGCCGAAGACGCTTCGTCCGTTTCTGTTTCGACCGGCGCATGAAAGACGACTTCGAAGCGGATCTTGGTGGCGACCGGCACGCCGTTTCGCAGCGCAGGTTCGAACCGCCAGCCGAGCGCGGCACTAGCCGCCTGGCTCGAAAAAGGCTCGTTCGACTGGATGGCAGTCGCCTGGCGTACCGTTCCATCGGCGTTGATGGTCAACGTGAGAACGACGGTCGCATCGCCGCTGGCGCCCTCGGGATACGCAACGGACGGTTCGGATGAGAGCTTGGGGGGCGTCACCGGCGCCGGGACGCTCGGGGCCGGCGCAGGAGGTGGGCCTTGTCCGCCGGCGCGCCGGGATGCCAGCAGCGCCGCAGCCACGACGAAGGCGCCCAGCGAAGCTCTCTGCACCGAAGGCTTCATGCGCGACGAGCAGCCTAGCGGATCGAGTTCCGCCATCGCTCGCGATCGACGTCGGCGACGAGACTCCACCTCGGCTCTCAACATTTTCTCAACACCCGATTCGGGGAGCGACGGCCACTTCTCTTCTCTTTCCGCCTTCCCTTTCGCGTACGATGGAGATACGGCCGATCCGAGAAAGGGCGAACCATGAGCCACGGACGCTTTCGTGAAGACGACCGACGAGAAGGCGATGATCGCCCGGGACGCCGAACTTTGACCGCGCCCCACGCGATCGTGCGCACGGCAGACGGCAAGGCGCGATGGGTCGCTCGCTGTCCGCGCTGCGCCGAACGCAACCGGGAAGCGGTCGTCAGTGCGGACGCCGACGAAGCTCGCGCCGCCTGTCCGAAATGCGGAACCGTGATCGAGGTGCGCGCGAGCGGCGCGTATCCGGTTGCGCCGGTGGTCGATACGCCGGAAGAATGACGCAGATGGCGATCCGCGCCGCGTGTTCATCATGAAGCGCAAGATCACGCGACGCGATTTCGTGACGACGGGTGCCACGGCGAGCGCGGCCGTCGCCGCTTCGCGGCGCGCCAACGCGCAAGCGAAGGCTCCGGCCGTCGCCGCCGGCGGCAAGCCGGTGGTGATCTCGTCGGCCAACGGCAACAAATACAAGAACGGCGGTCCCCGCACGTGCGTCGCCGAAGCTTTCCAACGCATGACTAGGGGTGGTGACGTGCTCGACGCGCTCATCGCCGGCGTCAACATTCTGGAGCTGGATCCGGAGGAGGACAGCGTCGGCTATGGTGGACTGCCCAATGCCGACGGCGTGGTCCAGCTCGACTCGTGCTGCATGCACGGGCCGAAGAAGCGGGCCGGAGGCGTGGCCGCCCTCGAAGGGGTGCGAACGCCATCGCTCGTGGCCAAGGCGGTGATGGAGCTCACCGATCACCACCTTCTGGTCGGTCAGGGCGCCCAGATGTTCGCCCGCAACATGGGATTTCGGATCGAAACCGACCTCAACACCGATCGGTCGCGGCGCGTCTGGCTCGAGTGGAAACGGCGCATCGATCCTGCTCATTACCTGGACCCTTCGAAACGCACCGAGGCCGGTGAGCGGGCGCGCGAGCAGATGATCGTCGCCGGGCTGCTCGATCGACAGAAGGTGCACGGCACGATCAATTGCAACGGCATCAACGCCCGCGGAGAGATCTGCGGCGTGACCACCACGAGCGGCCTCGCTTTCAAAATCCCAGGGCGCGTCGGAGATTCGCCCATACTGGGGGCGGGGCTGTGGGTCGACGATGAAGTCGGTGCGGCCGGCTCGACCGGCCGGGGGGAAGCGAACCTGTACAGCCTTTCGTCTTTCTACATTGTCGAGCTGATGCGGCAAGGTAAGCATCCCAAGGACGCCGCGGTCGAAGCCGTGCGCCGCATCCAATCCAAAACCGTGGAAAAGAGGCTGCTCAATAGCCGGGGGACGCCCCATTTCCAGGTGAGTTTCTATGCCCTGAACAAGAAAGGCGAGTTCGCGGGGGTGTCGCTCTATTCCGTCATGCCGAATGGGGACGCCGTCCATTATGCCGTTTGCACCGAACGCGGACCGGAGACCCGTTCCTGCGACGGCGTGTTCGGCGAAATGCCGAGGGAGTGAGCCGTCGATGGAGACAAAGGTAGGCGCGCCCCTGTGCGCTGCTCCGTGATATCCTAGCTGAGGATGGCGGTGCTCATCGTCGACGACGATCCGGAGCTACGCGACTCGCTGCGACGAGCACTCGAAGGCGAGGGCTACGCCACTGTTTGTGCAGCGAATGGCCGTGAGGCGCTCGCCGTGCTGCGGGCTCCCGATGTCCAGATCACCCTCGTGCTGCTCGACTTGATGATGCCGGTGATGAACGGCTGGCAGACGCTGGAGATTATCGGAAGAGATCGCACGCTTCAAAAAGTGCCGGTCGTCGTCATGAGCGCTCACCTGAACGACCGCCCGATCGGGGATCCCGAAACGATTTTGTGCAAGCCGTTCAAGATCGCTCGCCTCTTGTCGATCGTCGAGTACCATCTGGCGCAGGCCGGCCGAGCGACCGACGATGACGATCTACTGAACTGAATTTTTGCATCCACGTCGGTCGGCGGTTGGGATGGGGTTTCACGACCCAAAAGGAGCGTTCACATGGTCACATTGCGAATCGCGCTGTTCGCTGCCGCATCGACTGTTTGGCTCGCCGCATGCGAGGATCCCAGTAAGAAGCAACCGACGGCCGCCGTGGGCCCCGCCGCCACGAGCACGACCGCCCCCAGCGCCGCGGCGTCCGAAACGCTGGCTTTTTCCGACCAAAACTCGAAGATCGGCTTCGTCGGCTCGAAGGTCAGTGGGAGCCACGAGGGTAAGTTCGAGAAATTTCGCGGCACGATCCGGCTGGCGGGGGGCAAAGTCGACGGGAGCTCGGTCGAGGCCGACATCGATATGGATAGCCTGAAGATCGAGCCCGAGAAGCTTCTCGGTCACCTGAAATCTCCCGATTTCTTCGACGTCGCACGGTTTCCGAAGGCGACGTTCAAGTCGACCGAGATCAAAGCGGGCGGCGCATCGGGCGCGACGCACACCGTGACCGGCAATCTGAATCTGCACGGCAAGGAAAAGTCGATTTCGTTTCCCGCCACGATCACCGTATCCGACACGGAGGCATCGACGAAAGCGGAGTTTACGATCAACCGCAAGGACTTCGACATCGTCTACCCCGGCATGCCCAACGATCTCATCCGAGACGGCGTGGTTCTCAACGTGGACCTCCACGCGCCGCGTACCAAGATCACTCCGGCGAAGGACAACCCGCATTAGCTACTGCCGCAGATTTCCGCTACCAGATCGATCGTCGGAGCGGCCACGACCCCACTTGAAACTGACCGAACATAGAAGGCGGATTTCTCGATATTGCGAAGCGAGGCTGGCCAGGCGTTGCGGCTCGATTCGCAAGCGGGGGTGATTCCGACGGCCTCGCCGTAGTTTGCGTTGGGTCGGCGCCAAATCTGCAGATCGTGATCTGCCGATGCCAAGACGGCGGCAGTAATGTTAGCGGGCCGGGCGCGCAAACATGAAAAGCACCGGCCGTCGATCGCTCGGATCCTGGGCGCGTGCCAACCGATTGTTGTCGGTTACCACGAAGACATGGTTTCGATCGATCGACAGGCCTTCGCCGACGCCATACACCGCGTTCTGATAGGCGAAGCGTGGGTCGGTTTCGGTTCGCAGGTAGCTCCAGGCTTCGCGTTCTTGCCAACCTCGTTCGTGGCGCTCGAGTCGCACGATCAAATGGCTGTTTCGCTCGAGCGCATAAACGTTCCCGTCGGAAACTGTCAAGTCCGAGAAATCCGGGGCGCGCCCCGGCGGCATCGGATAAATCGAGGTAGGCAACGACCATGCTGCGGCGTGCGTCGTGTCGCCATCGGGGCCGAGCTCGATGAGGCCGCGCGGATCGCGTTCGGCCGCAAGCAACCAACGACCGTCCGCCAACCGCGCGATGCCTTCGAGGTTCGCGTTCCACTTCTGAAAGAGTCCGGCGTCGTGACCGAGCGCTTCGAGCGACGGCGTGATCCAGGCGCTGCTTCCTTTCGAGTTACTCGGCGCGGCCTTCGGCCCGCCTCCGTCGATCGTTACGCGCAGCACGCGAAAGTGAGACTCGCTCGCCAGAAGGAGCGCGCCTTGCGCGTCGATCGCGATTCCCTCGAAATCGAGCGGACCCGGTTCGAGCGCGGGAGCGGTGAAGGCGACGAAGGGTCGCACGGCGGCGGTGGTCGACC
>DASWDH010000178.1:0-20136 GCA_036395495.1 Polyangiaceae bacterium | reverse complement strand
GCCACCGCTGCTGCCGCTGCTGGCGCTGCCGCCAACGCCAGTCGTGCCGACGCCACTCGTGCCGACGCCACTCGGCCCGGAGCTCGCCGGCTGGTTACCCCCGGTCGTATCGCTGCCCGCCCCGTCGATGAGACCGTTGCCGCATCCGCAACACACGACGACCCACGCTGCCGCCGCAACGTTTCCTCGTTGGAATCTTCGGCCTACATCGTAGTGACCGTTCAACATGCGTTGGCGCGCGCGCTCTTTGGCCAGACGTCCTTACAATCCGACCACTACCATAACGTGTGCGTTGGCCTGTTTAACTGGTCAAACTTTTTTGTATGCTTGCGAGAAGAAGCGCCACGTCAGCCGCTAGCACTGTCCAATGACGATGACGCCGCAACGATCGTCGGAGAAAGTCAGCGAACGCGCGGGGTGGCGCGAAGGTAGGGGGTGCGGCCAACGGAGTGCCCGCCGTACCCGTATCCGCCGTATCCACCACGGTAGTGCCCACCATAGCCGTAGGGGTAGTGACCTCCGTAGCCGACGTAGACGCCGTAACCGTAATGCGGCCAGAACGGGTCGTACCCATAATAATAGGGACCCCAGCCCGGGTAACCATAATAGCCGTAATAGCTGCCGGCGTAGACGGGCTCGACGCGCATTCTATCGAATGAGGTGCGCTCGGCCACGAGCCGTTCGCTCGTTTGAACACTCCATGCGATTTCGAAAACGGGGACCTCGTCGTTGCTGTCTCGACCCGGGGGCAAAGGAAAATAGAAGTCGACCGCACGCCGTTCTCCCCGCGCGATAGGAACGATCGGCAAAGGCTGCTTGAAGGGATTGACGTAGGCGGGGCTGACGCGCTGCCCGCCGATGAAGGCGACCTGCTGCCGCGTGTCGAGACTCCAAGAACTCTCGTCCGAATTGTTGGAGATGAGCATGCGGACGAATAGCAAGCGCCGCCGACCCTCGGACGCCTGTATCTCGGTCACCCCGGACGAGACGACGAGCACTTCACCCATCGGCCGCTCGGGCGGGACGGGATAGCGCGCGGCGGGTAGTCCGCTGACCGATGCGGTGGCCTGCTGCGAGGGACGGTAGACGTAGCTGGTTTCGGCGCACGCGCCGAGCAACGTGCACGCTGCCGCAACTACGAGCCCCGCCGAAACGCGGTCGAACATCGGCCTCCGGCGTTCAGCTTATCAAATTGGGCCCCTGCGGACAAAGGAGGGCTCGTCCTACCTTGGGGGTGGGACCTTTTGACGAGGCGTCGCTACTGGGGCAGGCAGAGCTGCTGGTCGCCGTCGGTGACCCTCAGGGTGAATTCCTGCCCCGGACCCGGCTTCAGATAGAAGCGCCCCTTCGCCGTCGTCCCGGTGGGCGTGACCACCGTCGCTTCGTATTCACCCTGCAGCCCTCGATACTTGAGTTGCCCGCTGGCGTCGGTCATACCTTCGGCCAGCGTGCGGAACTTGTCGATCAGCAGGCTGCGGATGGCGTGATAGGAGAGCGAAAACGCGCCTCCCTCGAGGAACAGATTGTTGCCGGTATACCGATTGACATCGGGACCTACGCCGAAGTGATTGTACGCCTCGACGGCGGGATGACTGAAACAGGTTGCCATCGTCTGAACGAAGTAATCAGCCAATGTGACGTCGGTCCACGTTCCAGTTTTCGCCGTCCCTTGAAACGAAGCGTCGCCGTTCTCCTCCCGAATGATTCCGAATTCGGTGATGTGCAGAAACACACCCGAATCGATGTAAGAATTGTAGGTCTGGTAGATCTGCTGCGGGCTTGCCCAGAGGCGACGCGGCTTGTGGCTGTGCACACCCAAGAAATGGATGCCGGGCCACATCGCTTTCACCGTGGCGGGAGGCGGCAATCCCCCGGCTTCGGCGAACTCGTAGCAGTCGTTCACCCCGAGCTTGAGGTTCGGATACATGGTCGAGACCTTCTTGAAGAAAGCCGTCTGATCCACGTACACGTGCGCCAGCGGGATGTGCGTCTTGTAGTCCTCGTTGAAGACCTGCCAATACTGGATCTTGTCGTGATACTTGTTCAAGACATCGAGACCGAAGGCCTCCTGCGCTTTGGCCCTGTCGGCGTCGCTTGCCAGCGTGACCAGCCAGTCGGGGTGATAGCCCACGACGAAATGCTGCTCCATGAGAACGCCGTTGCGGGTCATCATGCCCAGGAGCGTGTCGGCGGGCGTGTAGTCGTACGTGCCGGGAACCCTTTCGATGTTCGACCACTTGGTCGTGTACTGAGGAATCGAGTAGTTGAACATCTCGCCCCAAAGCTTTTCGAGCTCGGGGGGGGTTGCGCTCTCGGCCCCTACCGCGGACCGCGGCGGGCTCGCGCCCCACTTGAAATCGGGGTTCGCTAAAAGCGCGGTGACCTTGTAGCCGACGGCCGGCTTTCCGTCGGCCGTGATCACCTTCACGGTCGCGTCGGACTTGCGATACTTTTCGATGTTCGCAAGCACCGTGTTCTTGATGAAAGGATCCGTACTGTCGAAGAACCTGTTGACCGAGTCGTGCGCGGCCGCTTCAGGGCGGACCGCCACTTTCTGTGAAAGATGCGCCGCCGGCGGGCACGATCCGGGTCCTCCTCCGCCGGCACCACCGCTGCCCGTGGCCCCGCCCGTTCCTGTCGACATGCCCCCGGTCGCCCCG
This sequence comes from Polyangiaceae bacterium, assembly GCA_036395495.1. Lineage (GTDB taxonomy): Bacteria > Myxococcota_A > Polyangia > Polyangiales > Polyangiaceae > DASWDH01. The sequence continues at coordinate 17,476 of DASWDH010000178.1, read as the reverse complement.
GTCATCGTCCCGGTTCCGGTGGCCTGACCGATCCCGCTCGTGCCGCCCGCACTGGTCGTGGCCTGACCGGTCGAGGACGAGTCACCGGTCGTGGTCGCTCCACTCGTCGGCGAACCGGTATTCGCGTTGCCTGGAATCGTGGATTCGCTGCCGCAGCTGGTCAGGCCAGTCGCCGCGGCCAACACCGCACCTCCCCAGCGCAGGCACCCTCTGCGCCTTAAGCATTCGTTGGTCATGTGAGCCTCACATCAGTAGACGTCGTTAACGCTTGCCGCCCGCCATCAAAAATTCTAGGCAAATCCGCCTATGTAGCGTAGGAAAACCAATCGGCCGACCGAACCTAACACACTTGTGTCTCGGACGGGAATAGGCAAGATTCAACCGATTGAGCGGATCACCTCCGCTTCACCGATAGTGCTTCGAGCGGTGGGCAAACGGACTCCATCCTGGTCCGACTTTAGTCGGATCTAAGGCCAGCCACCGGTAAGGCCTGCTTCACATGAAGGAGAGCATGGGGCTCAAGATCGCGTTCGACTGATGTTCACTCCCTCGCGCTGAACATGACTTTCGTCCTCGGATTGAGGGCGGCCGTTTGCCCGGGGGGAGGGGCGTCCATCTCGATGATCTTGGCTTCGAAGGAGATGATTCGGTCTTGGTAGTTGCCCGTTCGGACGTGGTAGTTGAATATCCATTCTTTGAGCGCCCGCCAATAAGGCTCGTTGCCGAAAATCTCGCGCTCGTAGTCGTACCAGAACTCGTCTTGGTGCAGATGCGGTGGGATTCGCTCGAGAGGGACGGGCCCCGCGCGGCTCCCCGCCTCATTGAAGGGATCGACGTGCCGTCCGCCGAACGTGATCGCGTCGATGTAGAGATGCTTTTCCCCCGTCGGTACGTCGGGTGAAAACATTTGCCATCCCTGATCGAGGCGCGGGTACCAAATGAGCTGCGTGATCCATTTGGGCTGCGTCGGTTTGAAGCGCTTGGGGATGGCATTGTTCTGGACGAAAAGCTGGTTGGTGCAGGCGAAGATGACGACGGCCACCGAAAATTCGCGAAGAATGGCCAGAGGGCGCCGTCGAAACCACGTTCGAGCGGCGCTCGGCCGCGCGCCCATCGCGTTCCCGCGCCCTCCGAACGGCCAGGAACGGAGCCACCGTCCTATCGACGCTTCCCTCTTGCCGATCAGGCGACCTAGCCATTCGGCTAGAGCGCGGACCGCTGGCAGTTGCAGGGCCGCCGCAAAAGGCAGGCCACAAGGCAGCGCCGCCAGACATTCGCCGAAGGCGCGTGCGCCCTTGCTCCGCCGGTTCGTCACCGGGTCTTCGACCTCCCACGCCGGACCAGAAACGAAGCGCAATCGTTGGAACGAGTCGAGTCGCGAGAGCAGGCGCGCCCAACCGAATTGGAGAGGCGAGTCTTCGCGAACATGGACGGTGCGGCCGCGACCCGGCCCTGGCGCCAAATACCGGTTGAACCAGCTCCAGTCACTCGCCGTCACCAGGAGTGGGAAGTAGCCGATCATGTTGAACGAAAACTGGCCGAGGTTGAGGAAGGCCGCAAAACCGAGATGCAAGAGCGGCAGAAGGATCCACGCCAAACGGCGTAACCACACCTTACCGACCGGCGACAGAATGAGGATGGGCGCGGCGTACTCGAGAATGAGCGTCGTGAAGGTGAGCGCCTTCGCCATTCGCAGGTTCAGGTGGTCGCGCACGAGTGCCCCGAACCAGGTGACCATTCGTTCTTGGTAGAGCACGTAGTGGATCGCCGAACCTTGGCGCCAGGTCCAGCCGTGTTTGTTGACGGCGTTGAAGTAATAGATGACGGCGAGCTGGAGCAGGATGGCGAAATAGGCGAGCGACGCGGTCGGATAGGCGCCGGCGCGCGCGAACGCGGCGCGGTCATTGAGCTCGTCCGCGGTCTTCTCCTGCCGCTCCGCCAAGCTCGCACGCATCGCATCCACCGAGAAGCGCGCGCCCATGGGCAAAAACATCGTCCAAAAACAGAGCACGGTCAGCGCGACGTCGCCCCCATTCATCGTGAAAGCTTGACGCGTCTGGACGCTGACCAGGCACACCATGGAAAGAACGTGGAACAATCGCGTCCGATACCCGATGGTGAACATCGCGAAGATGAAGCCGCAGACGACGAACATCACCGCGGCTTCGCCCGGCTGCGACGCGGCGAAGAAGAACGAGAACATGAACTCGAACATCGGGCGCCAGAGCAAGATGTGATTCGGCAACAGGCCGTCGTTCGAGTACCAAGTGGAGAGCTGCGGAACGCGCCGCCAGAGGTTGTAAAGGAGCAACAGCCCGAGGCCGATTCGCGCGAGACCGACGCTACGATGGTCGAATATCCCGTACGCCTCCACGGCGGACGCGAACCAGCGTTTGCCGTTACGCTTCAGGTTGGAAAAAAAGCGCGACTTTCGAGGGGACTTCATGATCGGGGGGCATCTTAGTTGTGGTTGGACTTGCTGGCTGCCACCCCGATGTAGCACCTGATCAGAAAATGATGCGCGTCTCGGCCTGGCGGCGGGCGATTTCCTGCTTCTCCGGAGCGGCGGCATCGGTGCGCAGCAGCTCGTCGTGCATGGCGATCGCCACCGATCCGCCCGAACGCGCCGTCTGTACGACGCGCGAGCACTGCGCTTGATCGAGCCCGGCCACCAGGGCCATCCGCCCGTCGCGCAGCTCGACGCCGCCCTGACCGTTCGAGCGGGTGATGGCGACGAGCCGGTGCTGATCGTCGAACAAGCGCAGCTCGTGCTCGCCGACGCGCTGGAGATAGAGCGTCCGGACGAGCTTGCCGTCGACGTGGTGCTCGAGAAGGAAGACGTCGGGGTTTTCGGTGGACTCGATCGCGACGCGATGACCGTTGCCGAGGTCCGACGACTTGCGTTTGCGCTTCGACCCACCTCCCGACGGCACGCTGCTCGGGGTCGAGCTCTCGCTGCTCCCGCCGCCGCCGCCGCCACCTCCTCCTCCGCCGGTCCAGAACTCGATCGTGTTGAGGATGAGCGCGTCGACGATCAGCGCAATTTCGTAGACCGGAATGATGATGAGCCCGAGAAAAATGAGCCACCGAACCCATTTGCTGCCGAACCCACCATTCCAATCGTAGATGATGTTGGTGAGGGGGAAGCTGCCGAAGCAGCCGCTGACGACCAAGCAGCCGCTGCCCAAGAGCGCTGCGCGGCGTGTGGAAACGAGTGCAGTCGTCTTTCGCATGACCCCCCCCAACCTTTCGAACGTTCGGTTTCTCTCGGAACAGGCGCGGCGCCACGATATCAAATTCACAGCCGGGGGGATATCTTTCCGGCGCTCACGATGTAGGAAGAGGGACCGCGGGCGTATCCTAGAATTCACCTACTGCGGCTTGTCGATGAGCCGCGCGACACATTGACCGGATTGGCAGCTGCACCCGCCGCCGCAGTCGATCGTGTGAGGAGCGCACATCATCGTGCACATGATCCCCTGGCACGCTGGCTTCTCGGCTTTGGGAACGCAGCGATTGGCGTGACAGCAGACGGCAGGCACGCAATCGGTGTCCTTGACGCAGTCGGCGCGGGATGGGTTCGTGAGCGGCCGGTCGGGTTCGCCGCCGACCGACGGGGAGCCAGGTGTCGTCGGAGCGGGGGTGTCGATCGCCGGCGCCGATTTCGGAGTGGACGGTTCCGCGCGACACGCGGCGAGCGCGACGAGCCCGAGACACACTGAAGATTGGAGCGAGTTGATCATGCGCTCGACTCGGTCCGAACGACAACCCGACCCGCCCCGGCCGGGTAGCTCGCCTACGACGAGGACGCCGTCCAGGGGTCCCTGCCGTTCGTACCGCGCAGCTCGCACGCGCGACTGATAACACTTTCTCCGTGCGGGCATGAATTCGTGATCAGTGCGTCGCTCGACGGCCATCACGCTGAGGACCGCGGCGGTCACTGTTCGGGCTCCGTGCGTTCGAAGCGTCGCCAGAAATTTGGGCCGCGGTACGGATCAAAGGTGACGGCTTCTCGGTGGATGGCGCGTGATGCAAAGCAAGAGGTGTGCCAAGAAAACCATTCTCCATCGTGAGCCGCTTCGAATGAGTACCGGCCCTGTCACGATGGCGACACCCTACCGAAAACAAACAGGGTAGAATATTACGATATGACGGTTTGGTCTGGGGTTCGGAGAATCCTGCGGGGACTGTGACGGTGGCTTCGTTCGAATTGCGCACGCTAGGGGAGGCTATCCGAGAAAGGCAGGGCGTCCTTCGTCTCGCGGTGCCCGATCGTTCGAGCGAGCGCACGATCCGCCGCCTCGTTCACGAGGTGCGGCGCACGATCCATCTTCGTCGCCGCCGTTCGAAGTCGATCGCGAGCATCGCCATGATGGCGGCGATCGTACTCACGGCAGTGGCGTTGTTGGCCGAGCGCGCCCCCCTTCGCCTGTCGGTGGGGATGGCACAGGTGCCCGCAGCGGAAACGGAGTGGATCCGAGCCGGAGGACGAGAAATCATTCCGCTGCGGTTCTCGGATGGAACCGTGATCGAGCTGATGCCCGATACTCGCGTTCGAGTGGCGCATTTGGGTCCGTACGGAGCGAGGCTGAATCTCGAAACGGGGCAGCTGAGAGCCCGGCTGACATCGAGCAAGGGACATGAGTGGGCCATCTCCGCGGGTCCTTACACGGTGAGCGCGGTGGGCACCGACTTCGACGTCTCATGGTTGCCCGAGGCTGGGCTGGCGGAGATCGACGTCTGGCGCGGTTCGGCGAAAATCGCCGGGCCACTGCTGGCCGACGAACAACTACTCACCGGCCATCAGAAGCTCGCACTGTCGTTGTCGGATCGATGCGCGACGATCACCGAGTCTGCGTCATCGGACTTCTGACAGCGCTTCGATCATCGATCCCGCCTGCGAGTGAATGCAATGCGATGGTCAGTGAAGTGACCAGCGCATGCATTCACATTTTCAACTGAGCGCGTCTTATTTCGATCGCGCGTCGTTTCCCATCGATTGCCTATTCGATATCATCCCGATTGCATGTCACACTGGCGGGGTGCGACGACCGAAATGCCTTCAAACGTAGGTGATTTTGAATGAGGCAAGAAATTCTCCGCCACGGCTGGATCGAGCGGGGCGATCATTCGGCGCCGCGATTGCTACTAATCAGGAGGGCACATGACCCATGGGCTCTCTGATTCATTGGCTGCCGCGGGGCGCGACCCGTTCGAGCAAGAGCTCGAGCGAGGCGGGCGGTACCGGGAGCTCGCCGACTTACTCGAAGCTGCCCTGCTAGGCGATCCGCCTCTGCTCGGTCCAAAAGCCGAGTCCACACGGTTGCGCCTGGTCGCGCTCTACAAGGAGCAGCTCCGCGACCCGGCCCGCGCGGTGGCTCACCTCGAAGCGCTGCTCACCGGCGAAACGTTGGACGCGGCGGCAGTCCGCACCGCCGAGGAGCTCTTGGAGCAGCGATCGGTGGCCGGTCGCGTCGCTACGTTGCTGTCCGACGCCTACGCGCGCCTCGGGCGCACGAACGACGAGATCGCGATGCTCACCCGGGAGCTGCGACTCGCGCGCCCGCCGCGGCTTGCCCAAGTTCAGGGTCGTCTCGCTACGCTGCGTCAGGATGTGCTCGGCGATGTCGCGGGCGCGATGGAATTGCTCGAGCAGCAAATGATGCGCGACCCCGGCAACGACGAGAGCCGGCGAAGGTTCATCGGCAACAGCATCGCTCTGAGCCGTTCCAAAGAAGCGGCACACCTTCTGTCCCGCGCCGTGCGAGGTGCGAGCGAGCAGGCGCAGGCGCGCGTCGGTCTGGACATCGGCCTTCTGCATCTGCGCGACGGCGACCGTGATCGTGCCCGCCGCGCGTTCGCGCAGGTCGTAGAGGGGGATGGCGATCCGACGGCACGGCTAGCGGCGGCAAGGCAGCTGCTCGAGCAGCGCGCGACGCTGGCACCACAAGCCGTCGTGCGGCCACTCAGCATCGTGGCGGAGCACGATCCGGATCCCGAGGTTCGCAAGGGCGCCGCCAACGAGTTGCTCGAACAGCGCAGCCGCGTCCGGCTCGACGCTCGTTCGGAAATCGCCGCCTGGCGAGCGCTCGTCGATTCGCCGCGCGCGGACGAAGCGCTGGCGAGGCTCGAAGTGCTCTACGACGCCTCCGGCGATCGAATGAACGTGAGCGACGTGCTCGAAAGGCGATCGGCGCGCGAGTCCGATCCCTCGGTCGCCCAAGCGCTGGCGTTGCGCAGCGCGGAGCTTTGCTCCACCAATGCTTCCGAACCGGAGCAAGGCATTGCCGCCTGGCGGCGATACATCGCCCGCTATGGGTCGTCGCGGCAGGCTCATGCGCGCCTGATTCCCCTGCTCGAGCGGAGCAAGAATTTCGCCGAGCTCGCCGATGTGCTGTCCGACGAGCTCGAGCTCGTACCCGAGCTGCAGCGCGGCACCGTTCTCGCGCGGCTTGGCGAGCTTCGCCTGCGCCATCTCTCCGATCCGGAAGCCGCATTGGAGCTCTTCCGACGAAGCGTCGAGCTTGCCCCGCGAGAATCGCGTAGCCGCGGTTGTCTCGAGGAGATGCTGGCCGATCGCGAGTGGGGCCTGCGTGCCGCCGATATCCTCGAACCGCTCTATCGTGGCGAGCTTTCCGGTTCCGAGCGCGCACGCCGACAACTCGCGCGGGTACTCGCCCTGCGCGCCGAGCGCGCACCCCATACCGACGAACGATTGCGAGCCTGCTCCGAGCTCGGCGAGATGCTCGAATCCGAGGGGCAGAGCGCCGAAGCTCTCGTCTGGTATGAGCGGGCATGGAGCCTCGACCCGAGGCGGACGGAGTTGCTCGCGCGTCTCGATGCCCTGGCGGCCCGTGCGGGCCAAAGCGCCGAACAGCGTCTCGAGCGATACGCGGCGGCAGTCGATCGCGTCGAGGAGGCCGACCGTCGCGCGGAGCTTCTCTACGCGATTGGCGCTCTTCAGCATTCGCAGGGCGATGTTTCCACGGCGGTCACGACCTGGCGTCGTGCCCTCGAAACGCAACCCGGGCACTTCCCCACGCACGAAGCGCTGCTCCGAGCTCACCAAGACGCCGGCGATTCGGCCGACGTCATGAGCGAGCTTACGCGGGCGCTCGACCACATCGAAGGCAAGGACCGCCAGATCACACTCGTGCGAATCGGTGAACTGCATGCTGCTCGCGGCGCCCCCAAAGAGGCTCTGGAGCTCTGCCGGCCTCTTCTCGACGAACCGAACCTCGACGAGACGGTGCTTGCCGCGCTGGAGCGCTTCGCGGAAGAAGGCGAAGACGTCCAGACGGCGCGCCTCGTATTCGAGCGTCGCGTCAGCCAAGCGCAATTGCCGGAGGATCGAGCGCGCGCGCTCGCGCGGCTCGGCCAATTCCTCGACGAATGGCAGGGGGATACCGCCGGCGCAGCTCGCTCGTGGAAGGCGGCCGCGGAGCAGTACCTCACGCTGCCCGGACAAGCCGGCGAAGCTCTGCGCTTGCTCGAGCGCGCCCTCGACCAGACGCGGGAAGACGTCGAACCGGCCGCGCGGCTGCTCGAGCTCTATCTCGAGGCAGGCGAGTGGGCCCGGGTCCCCGAAGTGTACGGGTTGTTACTTCGCCGTTCGGAGCAGCCGGCCGCTTGCATCGAGCTTCTCTTGTCGCTCGAGTCGAGCGCCATTCTGGCCGGTGCTGCGACCGAATTCTCCGAGCTCGTCGAGCACGCGCTCTGGCGGATCAGCGAGCAGACATCGCCCTGGCGCCGCCCGCTCATTGCCGCTCGCGCCCGGGTCTTCGCCAGCGCAGGACGCCGCGACGAAGCCGCCGAGGTGTATCGCACGTTGCTCGAGTCGTACGCCGACGAGAACGATGCGCGGGATTTCCAGAAGCTCATCGATTCGAGCCCTGCCGGAGATTGGCGCCGGGACAACGTTCGCTGGCTCTTCGGATGGCGAACCGACCGCGCCGAAGACCCCGTTCCATTGCTCGTCGATTGGGCCATCGTAGAAGAAACCGAGTTCGGCGATCGCGAGGCGGCCATCGCTCTATGGGAACGAGCCGCCGTGCGCGACCCCTCCCGCATCCAGATCTGGGAAGCGCTCGTTCGCCTGAAGATTGCCAAGGGAGACGTGGAAGGCGGTCTCGATGCACTTCAGCCGCTGCGTGCCCTTTTGAATGACGAACGAAAGCTGGCCGTCGAGCTGGGCATGGCTTCGACCCTCATCGAGCGGCTGGACCGGGCGGAGAGGGCACTTCCGATCCTCGGCGCGGTATTGGAGAGGGCACCGGCCGATAGCGTCGCTCGGGAGCTCGCTTATCGCGTATTGCGATCCGACTCGCCGCTTCGTGCGCGTGCGGGCGAGCTACTCGAACAGGCCGGCGCGGCCATCGATTCGGCCGAAGAGCAACGTGGGTTGCTCGAGCAGTTGCTCGAAATCACGAGCGATGCGCGGGGGACCACCAGCACCCAGCTCGCCAAAGCCCGCCGGCGCTGGTTCGAGCGTCTGCTCGAGCTGACCGAGGGCGAAGAATCCTTTTCGGTGGCCAAGCGGGCGGCCTTCGAGTTTTCGGGCGACGAAACCGTTTGGCGTAAGGTGGAGCTTCTCAGCTGCCAGCTGGAGGACCCGCACAGGGCAGTGCACGTCTACGCCGAAGTTTTGGGCGGCAGCCTCGCTCCCGAAATAGCCGAGCTTTTGGGCCGGAGGCTCGTCGCGTTCGCCGACGAGCGCGCCGATCGACCGCAGGGGGTCACCGCCGCCCTCGAGCGCGTTCTCGAGCTTTCGCCGGGCGCTCGGTGGGCGCTCGATCGGGTCAAGCTGGCCATGACCGCCGAGCGGCGCTGGCCCTCACTTTTCTCGCTCTACGAGCGTGCCGCGGATGCCGCCAGCGAGCCCACCGAGCGCGCGGACCTGCTCGACGAAGCGGCCATCGCGGCGAGGGACGTGGCCGGCGATCACGATCGCGCGATCGAGTACTGGGAGCGCGTGTTTCAGCTGCGAAATGGCGATACTCGCGTGGACCTTTCGCTCGAACGCCTCTACGAGCGGCGCGGGCATACCGAAAAACTGATCGCGCACCTCGGGCGGCGAGCGGGGTCGCTGTCCGGCGTGGCGCTGCGATCCTTGCGCGAGCGCATGGCCTCGCTCTGGCTGGATCTCTCCAACGGCAAGGCGGCGCTCGCCGTCATCGAGGCTCTGCTCGCCGACGACGCGGTCGACGATGCAACCTACAAATTGCTCGAGCGTGTGATCGCTCTGCCCCCGCCGCCGGCAACCTCCGCCGACGGGGTCGAAGCGCATCGTCAAACGATGCAAGTGGCGGCAGCGCAACTGAAGCAGCGCTATTCGAAGCTCGGTCGGAGCGCCGAAGTGGCGCGCGTGCTCGAGGCGGAGCTCGCCCTGTTCACCTCACCCGCTGACAGGGCACCGCGGCTGAAAGAGCTGTTCGAACTACGCTACGTGCTGGGCGATCGTTCGGGCGCGTTCGAGTGTTTGGGCGAGCTCGTGGTTCTCGAGCCGGAAGGCCGCGCTCATCGCGAACGGCTGGGCAAGCTCGCGAACGAGCTCGGAGCGCAGGGCAGGCTCGCCGAAGTGTTGATTGCGGCGGCCGATCGGGCGCGCGATCCGCAGGTGTCGGTGACGCTCTTGCAGGAGGCAGCCGGCGTCCAGCTGGAGCGACTCTCCGACGCATCGGCGGCGGCCGATCTCTATGTGCGCATCTTGTCTGGACCGTATGAGCGCTCCGCGCACGCCGAAGCAGCGAGGGCGCTCCACGCCCTCGTGGGCAGCATGGCCAAGGCTGAGCAGCGCTGCGGGGTGCTGGAACGGCTTGCCTCTTTCGAGACTGACACCGAAACCAACCGGCGCACGGCTCTCGAAGCGGCCCGCGTTGCCTTCGAAGAGCTCGGCGATCCGATGAGGGCCGTCCGAAACCTGCGCCCGCTGGTGCAAAAGCTGCCCGCCGATCGACAGGTGCTCGATCGTCTCGTGGATGCTCTTCGTGCCGCGGAAAACTACGGAGAGCTCGCCGACGCCCTGGCGGCACGCGCCGCCATCTCCGAAGGGTCGGATGCGTACCGCGATCTGACCGAGCTCGCCCGCATTTGTGCCGAGCGACTCTCCGAACCGTACCGGGCCATCGATGTCTGGCGGGAGGTTCGCGAGCGTTTCGGGCGGGACACCGAAAGTTTCGAAGCACTCGCTCGACTTCTCGAGGGGCGCGGCAACTGGCCCGAGTTGGCGTCGTTGCTCACCGATGAAGCCAAGGTCGCGACGACCAAGGAGCCCTTGTACGCCCGCCTCGCCGACATCTATCGCGATCATATCGGCGACGATGCGGCTGCCGTCGAGGCGTACATCGCGGCCGGCGAGCCGATCAAGGCGGTGCGCCTTCTCGAGAGCGCCGAAAAGGTCGTGTCCAAGGATGCCGCCCTCTGCGTGAAAGTCGCCGTCGCGTTGAAAGCGGCGGGACAGCTCGACCAGGCCGAGCAGCTCTTGCGGCGGCAGCTCGAGCAGGACGGCCGGCGCCGGGCGAAAGAGCGGGGCAACGTCTATCTGGAGCTCGCCCAAGTGCAGCACGCCGCCGGTCGCTTCGACGACGCCGTGAAGGAGCTTTCCACCGCCGCCGAGCTCTACCCGACCGACCCGGCGATTCTCGCGGCGCTCGGCAGAGTGACGCTCGAGCGCGGCGATCTCGAACGGGCCGAACAGAGCTACCGGGCGCTGCTCCTCATGTTGCGACATTCCAGCGAAGAGTCGCACGGCGGTCCGAGCCGCGCCGAGGTTTACGTGGAGCTCGGCGAGGTGGCGCTGCAGCGCGGCGATTCCGACCGCGCCCGCGACCTCGTCGCATCGGCTTTCGAAGCCGGGCTCGAAAGTGAAGACGAGGGGCTCGGGCTCGAACAAGCCCTTCGGCGCCGCGCCAAACTCGAGCTGCTGGAACGCGCCATCGAGACCCGATTTTCTTATGCCGCCAATCCAGCGGCCGCCGCGCGCGCGCTCGCCTCGCTCGTGCAGTTCTACGTCGAACGCGACGCGATGGACGCGGCGCGAACGACACAGATGGCCGAGCGAGCCGATCGGGTACGCCGCGAGCTCGGAGCTCGACCTGCCGACGGCGCCGAGCTCGACGCTTTACAAAAGCTCGTGGGTGTCTATCGAAGCTTGGGACGCGCAGAGCAGGCGATCGAGTTGCTCGACGTGATGTCCACCACCGCAGCCTCGGTCGAGGAGCTTGCGCGCTTCGAGCTCGAAGCTGCGCGGCTCCTCGTCGACGTGCCGTTTCGAGGCGATGAAGCGGTCCGGAGGCTACAAGCACTTTTGCAACGCAAAGTGGCGCAGGAAGACGTGTCGGTGCTGCTCTCGCGTGTGCTCGAGGAAGCCGGCCGCATCGACGAAGCCTTGGCTGTGTACCAATCGCTTTCGCGTCAGCCCGGTCGCGAAATCGAGGCCTTGCGCGCGATCGTCCGCCTGGAGGAAGCACGAGGCACTGGGCCGGCCGCCCTCGCCGACGCACTCGAGCGTCTTCTCGGTTTCGAGCAGGGATCCGGTCGCGCGGCGGTGGCCCAGCGCCTGAGTGCTCTCCGCAAAGAGAACAAGGACTTCGTATCGATGGAGCGCGCTCTTGCGCTCGGGTTCGCCGCCGATCCTTCGCACGCAGAGCTGCGGGACGAGCTGGTCGGCTTGTACGTGTCACGGGGCGAGTGGGCACGCGGCGCGGCCACGCTCGAACGAGCCCTCCAGGCATCGACGGAAGATACGTCGCTGCGCTGGCGCTTGTCCGAGCTTTACCAAAAGGCGGGCGATACCGAAGCGGCCCTTCGCGCGATCGATTTCGTTCCTCCCTCGCGTTCCGACAAGGCACAGCTCGGTAGGCGGCGGTTCATCGTGCTCGAAGCCGCAGGAAGGTACGAAGAAGCGCTGTCGGAGCTCGAGGCCGCTTACCACATCGAAAGTCGCCACGGGGCAGAGCTCCTCGCGGCCATCAACCGCACGAACATGCGGCTCGCGTCGGAACGTTGGGCCGTGCTCGCCGCCGACCTTTTCGTTCGGCACGGCGATGCCGCCAAGGCCCACGAGACGTTGCAAGAATGGCTGGCGCGAAGCCCCGACAGCCGACCTGCGCTGCGGCGGCTCGGCAAGCTGGCGGCGAAAGAGCACGATCTCGGCACGGCCATCGACGCGTACCGGCGGCTGGCGCAGCTCGAGTCCGGCGAAGCGAGAAAGTCGGCGGCGCTGGAGCTCGCCAAGCTGTGTGACGCAGCTGGCCGGCCGGGCGATGCACTGACGGATCTCGAAGGCGCGCTGCAAGATGCGCCGAAGAATCCAGAGCTGCGCGACCGCGTTCGCAAGCTCTACGCGCAAGCAGGCGCGCGCTTGAAGGAAGCCCGCATGCTCCTCGAGCAGTCCGCACTGCAGAGCGACTCGGCTGCGCGCGTCGAGCTGCTCCTCGAAGCCGCGGAGCTACTCACCAAGGAAAACGCGTGGGCCGAGGCGCTCGCCGCTCTCGAGCAGGCGAGGTCGATCGATCCCGAGCGGGCGAAGGCCGTCTTGCTTCTGGCGCGCGTGCTCGCTGCGCAGGGGGAGAGAACCAGAGCCATCGAAACGCTGACCAAATTCGCCGCCACGCAGAGCGCGCGCAAATCGAAGCACCTCGACCAGGTCTATCGGGAAGTGGCGGAGATGCACCTCGCACAAGACGAGCTCATAGAGGCTTTCGATTCCCTTTCGCAGGCCCATCGGCTCAACAAAGGTGACGGTCAGGTTGCATTTCTTCTTGGCCTCGTGGCTATCGATCTCGATCAGCTCGAAGTGGCCGGCGCCGCGCTGCGCTCCTTCGTTGCCACGCGCGGACATGTGGTAGACTCCGGGATGGCGGATGAACCTACCCCGGTTTCTCGGGCCTATTTTCACCTGGCTTTCATCGAACACGTACGAGGGGACGAGGGGGCGGCGCGCAGGATGGCCTCCCGCGCATTAGAAGAAAGTCGGAACAACCGCGACGCACAACAGCTCCTGGAGCAGCTGCGTCCGTCATAACGGGGTAATCATGGTGGCACCTGCTCGTAACGACACTTCCAACATCATTCCGTTGCTTCCGGCGCCCGAGCCTTCGGACTCCGACGACGTGATCGTCTCACTCCAGACGGCGCGCGCGCTACAGAAGAAGGGAGACTTGCGCGAGGCGCTGCGGTGGCTCAGGCGTGCCGCAGACGCCGCCGAACGAAACGGCAGTGATACCCGAGCCGTTACGCTCGCGCGTGCGGCGGCCGAGTTGACGAGCCTGGTGGGGACCGCCGACGCGCCCGCTGCCAGCGCCTCTGGCGCGAATGCAACGAGTGCGTCTCCGTCGACCCAGCCTGCTGAGCCGAACGCGATGCCCCATTCGAGCGCGACCAAGCGCTCGCTTCCTCCGCCGTTGCCCACGACGGCGAATCGCGGCGCCAAGCCATCGGTTATGCCACCTCGCTCGTCGTTACCTCCGCCGCTTCCGAAAGTCGCACCCTCGTTGCCCCCCCATCCCCTCAGCGCAACGCCGCCGCCCCCGCAGGTTTCAGGCCCGATGCCGCAACCCAAGCCTGCGCCCCGTGTCGCCGGAGCCGTCCCCCCGCCGGCGACGTCCGAAGCATCGCACGTGGCGAAGCTCGTCGCCGAACGCCCCGGCGTGCGGGTATCGGTCAAACGTTCGGTTCGTGACGGCAATCTGTTGGTGGTTCGAAAACTCGACGCAGGCAAAACAGCCCCCGTTGGCTCGCAGGAAGCGTTCCTCTCGTTCGCCGATCCAGCGGCCGATCCGTTCGGTACTCCGGGCCACGGCGGCAAATCCTAGCTCGCTCGCGTTTCATCGAAGAACGACCGTCTCAGTTCGAACCTCCACCGCAGGACGATCCACACGACGATCCGCTCGAGCAGGAGGACCCGCAGGACGATCCGCTCGAGCACGAAGACGACGAGCCCGCGTCCGAATCCCCATAATCGGAGCTCGACCCCCAGTCGGAATCCGAGCTGCTCGCAGACGATCCGCCGACATCGAAGGCATCGAAGAGACCGCCGCCCGAATGAGCATCGGCAATCGATGGATCGACGACCACGTTGCCGGAATCATCGAAAGAGACTGCGTTGCTGCCCCACCCCGCCCCGATCGGTGCCGCGTCGGCCGTGTAGAGCTCCGTCCCGCGCGGGTCGACGACGTGAACGTGGTGTGCGTAGCCGTAGGGGCTGTGGAGCATGGCATCGATCAGGATCCAATTGGTGAAGTCGTAGTAGGGGTCGTAATAGTGGTAATAGAAGGGATCTGCGTAAGCACCGGCCCGCTGGTACGTCGGCAACCCACGGTACGTGGGCTCTTCGACGTGTTCGCCGAAGCCGAGCTTGCGAAAACGAGCCACCTGAGGTGCCTCCGGTTGAATCAACCGGATATCGGCGCGGCCCACCGACACTTTGGTTCCGACAATCGAGGTGCGCAGCGCATCGGCAAATCCATCGGCGACCGCTTCGAAAGCGTGACGCGCTCCTTCCATCTCTTCTTCCGACTTGGCCAACGCGCGAATCCGATCGGCATATTGCCGTGCCGTCTCGCCGGGCCGCACCCGCAAGCCCTCGATGCGCCCGCTGAGCGCCGCCCGCATCTCGGCGTTGCCGAGCATCACCTGATTCGCGATCTGGATATCGATCAGGACGTGCACTCCGGCTTGCCGATGCGAGAGTACGAGGTGCATTTCCTTGAACTTTCGCTCGAGGATCCCGGTGCGCTCGCATGCCTCGAGGATGAGCCGCACGTCGTCATCGACGTCGTGAGGGTCGAGATAGACGACTCTCTTGTCGACGAGAAAGGAGATCGCGTTGGTGATCCCGCTCTTTTGGCAGGCTTTCAAGATGCCTTCGACCAGAGAAAGGGCACCGATCGTGAGCTCCTCTTTGCCGCTTCGAAGGTCGAACTCGGCCCCGAACAGCGATCGAACCCACTCGATCGGTCCCATCGAGCGCCGCGCTTCGGCACTCGGAAGATCGACGACGACTTCGGCGTGCAACATGTCAGTTTCCCTTCGTTCGCTGCAAGATGACCGAGTGGAGGACGGCTATCTCATTTTCGAGCTGCTGGACCTTGCCCAAGAGAATCGGATCGTTGGCCGCCATCGGTCGCGCCGCAGCCTCGCGACCGAGCCGATCGAGCCGGCCCTTGAGCTCGCTCGCGCGACGCTTCTCTCCCGTCCCCAAATCGGGCAGCGCCTCGGCGGCCAACATCACGTCGGCATAGGTCTGTTCGGCCGACAACCGCGCGTTTTCGAACTCGGCGTAACGCCGGCCCGCGATTGCCTTTCTGCGTCGCAGAACCCAGCCGAGCAATGCTGCGGAGATTGCGAGCAAGATGCCGGCGAGGACACCGAATCGCAAGCCGCCGCCCGGCTCGCGGGACTGGCTCGCAGGTTCGGCCCGCGAAGCGGTTGCTGCCAGTCCGAGCTCGTCCAGCGCGGTGACCAAGCCGCGCGCGTAGTACGAGCGCAGAGCCGGTTCGGCAGTCTGCAATGCGAGCTTGACTCGCGCTTCGCCGAGCCCCCAACCTCGCGCGTCCCACCGCAAGCCGTTGAAGAGCAGGAGCAGATCCTTCTGCGGATCGAGCGACATAGCCGACCAGAGGTCGCGCCAAGAGGCCAGATCCTCGTTGCGCTCGCTGATGAAGACGTAAGCTCGTAGCCCGCGTCCTCGCCATCTCTCGATCGCGGCGAGCACCTCGGCCGCCCCACCGGGCTTGAGCAACCCGTGATCGACCAAATGACTTTCTCGCAGCGCGGCAGCGGACGCGTTCAGATCGGCTGGCATATCGTCTCTTTCTCCGGACTCGCGAACCAGATGCGCTCAGCTTCTCCGGCTTCCGCCAAAAGCTCCGACAGGGACGGCAGGTTGTGATCGCGTTCGACGATGATCGCGCGAAGGCCTCGCGCGCGGCGTCGAAGTCGAGCGAGCAAGTCGAGCTCGGTACGCCCCACCGGCGCGCCATGGCTGTCGACCCAGAACCCATCGACGCGGACGCCTCCGGCGAGGTGCACCTGCCAGACCGCTTCCAGCGGATATTGCTCGAGCCGCGCTACCGGATCGAAGCCGAAGTTCTTCGCATCGAGCACCAGATTGGTGAGATCGAGGAGCATGCCGCAGCCCGTCCGAGCGACGAGCTCCGAGAAGAGCTCGGCCTCGCTCAGATCGGCTTTCAGCTCGAAAGGATGAGCGATATTTTCGAGCGCGATGGGCAGCTCCAGCAGGTCGTGCCACGCCCGGACCCGGTCGAGAACGAGAGCAAGCGTTGCGCGGTTGGGCAGCACCGGACAGAGATGACCGACGTCGACGCCGCTGGGCGATCGCGTGATCGCCAAATGATCGCTGACGAGGAGCGGTTTGGCGCGACGAACGAGAGCCCGCACCTGTTCGAGCCGGGCCTGGGTGACGAGATCGGCGCGCCCTGGGGCGGTGCCAATCGAAAGACCTACGTCGTGGAAGACGAGCGGAATGTCGGCGAGCTCGTCGATCGCAGATGGATTGGCGAAGAAGTGATCGGGCATCACTTCGAGGACGGCGGGGCGGCTGGCCGAACTCGGTTGCCCGAGCGCCGCTCGGTATGTTCTGCGGTAGCCGATGCCGGTTCCCACCCACGTACTCATGGCCGCACTCTCCGGCGCACGCCGCTGCCGTCGAAGCGAAACAGCGTGGCGCCATCGGTCGGGTCGATCGGCAGAAGGCCTTTGCAGATGTCCGCCGCGATCTCGGCCAGGTTCCAGCGGCTGGCGAGAAGCCGCTCCACCCGGTCGAGTCGCGAGCACGCGGCCAGAACTTCGTAAGCCAATAAATCGGCGGCGTACTCGGGGTATCGGGGCGCCGAAAGCTGATGCCGCAGCGCAGGAAGGGCGCGCAATGCCTCGGCCGCGCCAGGCGACAGCGAACCATACGTCGCCAAGGCGCGATGGCTTTCGGCCCACGTGCGGTACATGAGCGCGAGCTGCGGAACGAGGCGGAGCGTGAGTGGTGTCGTGCGCGCGACCTCCTGCCATTTCTTCGCGACGAGCGAACGAGCGAACCGGTTCATGGCTTCGGTGGGAATGTCGGCCAAGGCACGCCGTTCCGTCGCGTCGAGCGGGAGCACCTCGAGGAAAGCCTCTCGTTCCGCGCGAAATCGAGCTCGCCATCCCGGGTCGGTCGCTAGAGCAATCAGGGCCTCCTGGAAGGTGGTGAGCATGGGGCGGGATCCTACCTCAGGCTCCATCGATGAGACGGTCCTCGTCGAAACGCTCGCCGCCCAGTTCGAGATACCAGGCCGCACAATCCTACCGTAGAGAAGGCATGGGTAAAAACGGCTCGCCGTCTGACTCGGGTTTCGCCCTTCAGGCGGCAATCAACCCCGGGTCACGCTCGGGATTTCCTGAACGCATAGGCAGTTGATGCAAGTTATCGATATTATGCCATGGAACAAGAACGTCGAAGTCTGCAAGCGTTCGGCGGGCA
>DASWDH010000177.1:0-26494 GCA_036395495.1 Polyangiaceae bacterium | reverse complement strand
GTTCGCCGAAGCAGCGCGACAGTAGCTCGTCGCCGAAAGCGCTTTTGACGCGCTCATGACGACTCGCCACACGCAGCCACTCCCGGACCACACGCCCTTCGCGCGACAAGATGAGCGTCAGCTCCGGCGAAGCGAGCGCCGCGGCTTCGGCCACCTCCGTCACGTGCGCCGATTCCGTTGCCAGCGAGCGCAAGAACTTGCGGCGGGCCGGAACGTTGAAAAACAGATCCCGCACTTCGATCGTCGTGCCGGGCGCGACGCCGCAGGGCTTCACGTCACGAGCTCCGCCCCCCTCGATCCCGACCTCGGTTCCCCCGTCATCGTCGCGCCGTCGAGTGCGCAGCGCGAATCGACTCACCGAGGCGATGCTGGGGAGCGCCTCTCCTCGAAAGCCGTAGGATTGGATGCGCCCCAGATCGGCGAGGGTGCCAATCTTGCTGGTGGCGTGACGCTCCATCGCAAGCGGTGCATCCTCCGGCGACATCCCCATCCCATCGTCGCTCACCCGGATGAGTCCGACGCCTCCCCCCTCGACATCGACGCGGATGCGTGTCGCGCGTGCATCCACGGCGTTTTCGAGAAGCTCCTTGGCAACGCTGGCGGGCCGCTCGACCACCTCGCCGGCGGCGATCTGGTTGGCGAGATCATCCGGCAGACGGTGGATCAATCCCATCGGTGCCACCCCATGCGAAGCTCCCGCCAAGGAGCCGACGTCACGGCTCTGGCTCGCGCGCGCGTTCCGCCGACCTCGCGAAAAAGGCGCGTACCCGCGGGCGCGTCAGGGCGACGAGACCCATCGACAAGACGGCCAGCTGCAGCCCGAGAGCGCCACGATACGCCCACCAATAGATGATCCGAAGATCGGCCAGCTCGGGCGACGTCCCGCCGCTCGTGGGCGAAAAGGTCACCCCCTCGGAAATTGCGTCGATGGCCACCGCACGCATGGGTCGGCGCATCACGTAGTCGAGCGGCAAAAACAACGCGTATACGACAATCGCCTGCAGCGCGAGCTTGCGCGCCTCGGTCCGCCCGAGCAACGTGAGCCCCGCAGTGAGCGTCAACAGTGTCCCGAGCAGAAGCTGCCCTATCGCGAGCGGGGTCACCGTTTTGCGAAACTCGAGTACGGTATTGATGAGCGCCTCCTGGCGCTTGGCGAGCTGCATGTCGCTGATCCGGTTCATGCCCACGCGGACGGCTTCCGGACGGTGCAGCACTTCGATCGTCTGGCATCCTTCGGTGGCCCCGAACACGCCCACCATCCACACGAGCACGAGCGCTATGACGAGGTAGAGTGGACGTTTCGAACGGCCGCGCGAAGGAGGAACAGAAACGGGAGCGGACCCAGCCACGACGCAGGGCTCTACCACGTCGAGCGTCGGTAGGCGAATAGCACTGCCGCGTCAGATCCTCGCTATAATCCCACGAGACCGCAGGCCCGCGCCGAGTAACACAACCGCAGGCGCGGCCGAAGGCCGGCGCCGAGTAACACAAACTGCAGACCGAACAGCCGCCTTGGCTTGCTGCGAATCGCCGATCGTGACCTGCCATACCCAAGATACCACGCAGAATGGCTGGGCGACGTTCGTACCGCTGACTACCGGCGCTCACACGCATACGAGCGTGGAATTTTTCTTTGGTGGGCGCCTGGACACACGTGCTCGTCAAACGTGTCGAACGTGACACGCTTATTTTGGCAATCTCGAGAAGGAATCATTAGTTTGCGGCCGGCGTGCCAGATGCAAAGAATAGAGAAGACAATGGCCTCGTCCCCGAGACACCCAGGGCGGAGCTGGCTCCTCGCCGCGCTGTGGCTCCTCTCTGCCGCTTGCGGTCTCGTCAAGCCCACGGGCAAGCCGGAAATTCCCGGAGACGGGGGGCCCTACGAATGCGCCGGCGCCAGGGATACCGCAGGGCGAGCCGTGCTCATGCAACCGGTCGCGCTCTGGACGAGCGGCAAACCGGTCGGTGAAGTCGACCTCAGCCAACCGAGAGCAGCAGGTGAAATCATCGTCGACGTGGGCGAGGAATGGGTCCCCTACATCTTCAGCGAGCGGACGAACCCAACCGACGAGCCCGTGCCTCAGTCCTATCGACCCACCTACCTCGCTCTCGCGCGTGGAGGATTTCCCAATGACCATCATGGTCAACGGGCCAAAAGGGATCGATACCTCGAGCTCTACGGCATCCAGCCGACGCTGAGCCTTCTTCGTACGCGCTTCCGCGAGACGCAAAAACAGGACTGCGCCTCGAAAGTCGACCTGGAGCCGCTCAAGCAATACCAAAAGATCGTCCCTTACGTGGACAATCCGAGAGCGCGCCGCGACTCGAATCAGTTTTTGAACCTCGAGCAGCGCATCAAACAGATGATGGCCAAGCAGGGCGTCGACTCACCGGCCACCCTCGATGCTTCGCGTCTGCGCACGACCGAGAAGGGAATGCTGCGGCAATACCAGAAGCTCGCGCCTAACGCGCTCGTCATTCGTGCGGCGCAAGCGCGCCTCGCATGCGAAGGTTTCTTCGACGGTAAAGAGAACTACACCGATGGCGCGCTCGATTGGGCGACCAACGAAGCCATTGCGCGCTTCGAGCGAAAGCACCGCATCTTCGGTTGGGGCTTCGTGAGCAGGGACACGGTCGAAGCTCTGAAGGAGCCGCCGCTCGAGGGCGAACGCAAGGCAGTGATACGGGTTTTGGTCGAGCGGGCGATGCACGCGGCCGGCTTCATCGAAGACGGCAGCACCGCGCTCGGACCGGACAAGCCCCGCATGTTCAAAGGGCAGGACGAAAAAGAGCATCCCGTGCCCAATCTCGAGAAAGACGTGCGCGAAGCTCTCATCGAGGCGTTCGGTCTGCAGACGCCGGAGTCGACGCTCGCCTGGCTGGAGTCGCTCGGCGACCTCCCCGCACAGAAGCTCGTCGCGTTCCACGGCCCCCCGCCCCCCGAATACTACTCGGGCAACATGGAGCTTTCGGTCGTCATCGATCGGGGGGACGTCTGGTACGAGTTCCCTTACGACGACCAGGGAAGAGAGCGCGCCCAGCCCGTGCAGCACCGCCCCAAGCTCACCGTCTTCACCACCTACCTCGACCAGAAGATCCCGATAGCGCGTTTCGGCACGACCGTAGGCGGCTGGCGCACCGAACTGATCGACGGCACCGAGATGTGGAAGTTCAAAGGCTCGCCCAGCGGTCCGCGTGTATGGAAGCAAATCGTTGCTGCGCCGGTGTGGCTGGCGCCTCCCGGCACGCCCGTTCGCACGCTTCTCACGCGCGACTTTCGGAGCAAGACCGGTTACGCCGTCAACCTGCACGAGATCGGACCGAGCTACGCCTCAGCGTACGGGCTGGTAGCGGCGTACCACTGGAGGTTCAAAGAGGGGGAGGATGGCGAGTTCGAGCTCCAGGGCGACGAAGGAATTCGCACCCACGGCTCTGTCGACTACATGAGTATCATGCAGCGGCACTCGCATGGGTGTCACCGCCTGCACAACCATATCGCGGTGCGCTTGATGTCATTCGTTCTTGCGCACCGACCGCATCAGCGCATAGGCCAGAAGTTCGTTGGCTACAAGAACACCGTCAAAAACACCGCCGAGAACGACGACAGCGAATACGTCGTCCAGATCGACAAGACGGGATACATCTTTCAACTCGAGCGCCCGCTGCCCGTCGATGTCTTGCCGGGTCGCGTTCTCGGAAAGCGGCGCGCGCCGATCACGGCCGCGCTGCCGAAGTACGATACGACTGTCGGGGCTTATTCGATGCCCGACGGCACCACCGTCAAAGTGGATCGCCTCGGCCAAATCACGCCCGCCGCGCCACCCGCCGCTCCGCCCGAGCAAGCCGCACCGGACGCCGGCGCACCCACCGAGCCCATCGCCACGCCGTAGCTAAGCTCATCGCACGAATCCCGAGCCGTCCCAGTGATAGCGCACCAGGGTCGCGGCGCCCCACGGCAGGAGCAACGGCTCGAGTCCGCCGGCTCTGCCTTGATCTTGTCCGAAGGGGTACGTTCGATCGGTGAAGCCGAAGGCGCGCCCGGGGCGCAGCTCGATGTCGAGCCCGCGCGCGCCCGGCAGAAAGGCGAGCGTGCCTTGCACGCGCTTTGCACCGACCGCGCGGCCCGTTTCCGCCGCGAACACCCGCCCGATTCCTTGCGAGCCGACGGAGTAGACGAGCATCACCTCGCGATCGACGACGGTACCCGGTTTCAGTCCCGACTCTTTGGGCGCCGACGAGCGAATCACGCCGCGCACGAGAATTTCCGCCTTGCCGTCGTCGGTGATGTCTCGCGCCGTGACGTCGACGACGTCGCGCGGTTCCACGAACTGCTCGAGCGTCGTGAAGGCGTACCCGGTGCCGCCCTTGAAGCCCTTGCCGAAAACGACCAGGTCCCGCCCGTGTAGGAGCAGACGTTCCGTACGCGCGTCTTCCGCCAGATCGACGGCTACGTCGAACCGCGGCTTGTCGTGTCCGACGACGTGGCGATCCCGCTTGTACAGCGCGTAGACCTGGTCCTGCAGCTCATCGCCGGTCGGCGGACGAGCCGGCGCCGGCGCCGGAGCGTGCGCCGCTCGCGGCGGTTCGGCTGTGCTGCTCGTCGCGCGCGCCGAGCTGCCGGAGCTCGCGACTTGCTTCTCGTCGCGGAGCTTGGCGAACGCCTTGCCGTTCCATTGATAGATCTGCGCCTTGATCGGCCCCCACGGCAAGAGCAGCGGATCCATCGACGTTTCCGCCGGCTCGCGATAGTTGCCGACGGTGTACCCGTTCGCCGATCCGGCCGCGATCTCGATGATCGAATGACCCCGTTCGGTACCGAAGCGTACCTCGTTGGAAATCGTTCCCATCGAGCCGTGGATTCCGACCTCGTGTTGAAACATGACCGTCGGTACCTCCGCCGCCCCGAGGGCAAAAACGGCGAAAACTTCGCGCCACTCACCACCGGCGCCGGCGGTGATGCGCTTCCTCAGCAAGATTTCCGATTTGCCGTCGCCGTTCACGTCGCGCACATCGAACATGGGCATTTGTCCAGCGCGCACGTCGACTCCGAGATCGGCAAAGTAATATTCCTTGCCTTCACGAAAGTGCGGGCCCAAGACCGCGAGATAACGGTCGTAGACGAGGACGCGCTCGAGCATGGCGTCGCCGGCCACGTCGGCCAAACGATCCTGCGAAGGGGGGGAGGAGATCGCTTTCTCTTTGAGAAGGCCGTCTTCCAGCGATTGTTCCGCGTCGATGGGTAGACGTGGGAGGTCGGCCGCGGGCACGTCGGTGGACGTGCCGAGAATGGTGCGAATGCTGCGGCCGTCACCGTCGTAGTAGCGAAGCGCCGCTCGCAAGCCGACGCGCGTGCGTGCGGCTTCCGGAAAGGCGCTCCAGGGAATCATCGCCTCGAAAGAGTACGAGCCCGCCACGCCCTTCGGTGCCTCCACGATTTTCGCGCCGCCGACTGCCCCGCCTCCCTTCATCTTCACGCATCCCGCGACCCTGCCCGGATCGCCGGGGAAGAGATTGACCTCGTGCAATGCATAGCCGCCGCCGGTGCGCGGGAACGCGACGAGAAGCGACGCGTGGTCCTCGCCCTCGGCGCAAGCCGAGGTCCGCATGAGTCGGTCGTCTTTGAATTCCGCCCCGACGTAGACGTTCGTGTCGTCGTAAGCGATCGCGCCTCGCATGCCGAGATCGTGTCCCGGCGAACCGCTCACCGTTCGGTTGAGCGGCGTCATCGCCGTTGGCCATTCGCGAGGAATTCCGTCGAGCTTGATCTCACCCGCCTTCACCAGGTCCGGCCGCACGGCAACGCCATCGGCGCGAGCAACGCCCGCGACGAGCAGCAGCGCGAACCCAGCCACCTTGAACCACCTCTGTCGCATGCGCCATCCCCCCTTCATGATCTCGACCGCCGGTATGATCGCGAAGGCCAAACCAATTACAAGAAGCCACTCGTTCGTGTCCATCGCGAACGTACGAAAGACGGGGCGGAGCGCGGGCACCGCGACAGCGACCAGGTGAATCGCAGCGGACACGATGCACGCGAGAACGAGAGGCAGGCTGACGAGCGGTCGCTGGGAGAAGATCGATCGGGATGGGGAACGGCAGCTGAACGCATGAAACAGCGGAGAGAGCGCGAGGAGCGAAAAAGCCATGGCCCGGGCGAACGCCTGATCGCCTCGTGCCGCGGCGGGAGGAAAAATGCTGAGCCCCGCGGCGCAGAGGCCCATGAAGAGGCCGACGAAGGCGACGCCGATGAAGTCGTGAACGCCGAGTAATCCGGCGTGCGAGGGCCTCGGGCGCTCTTTCATGTGTCCGGGATCGGCTGGATCGATACCGAGGGCGAGGGCCGGCAGACCATTGGTCACCAGGTTGATCCACAGGATCTGCAGAGGCGTGGGAGGAACCGCATCCTTGACGAAGGATACGACGAAGACCGCCACCGCGAGCCCGGCGTTCGACGACAGCAGAAAAAAAATGAACTTCTGGATATTGCGGTAGATCGACCGCCCCTCGCGAACGGCGTCGACGATGGTTGCGAAATTGTCGTCCGAGAGAACCAGATCCGCCGCTTGTCGTGCGACATCGGTGCCCGATCGACCCATGGCGACGCCGATGTGGGCTTGCTTGAGAGCGGGCGCGTCGTTCACGCCGTCGCCGGTCATGGCCACGACGTGGCCCAAGGCGCGGTAGGCGTTGACGATCCGGAGCTTTTGCTCGGCCGTCGTTCGCGCGAACACCCGAAGCTTCATCGCCCTCGCGCGAAGTTCTGCGTCGCTCATCTTGGCGAGGTCGGTCCCCGTGGCAACCTCGTCGCCGTCGGTCCACAAGTCGAGCTCGCGCGAAATCGCGACCGCCGTGATCGGATGATCGCCCGTGATCATCACGATTCGAACGCCGGCCTCGATGCAAACGCGAATCGCTTCCTTCACTCCTGCGCGAGGCGGATCCTTCATGCCCACGATGCCGAGGAACGTCAGCGCTTCTTCGGGGTTGGTGTCGTCGGGACTCACCCGCCGCGCGATGGCGAGCACGCGCAGGGCCTCGCTGCTCATTCGATCCGCTTCGGCTTGCACGCGTGCGCGATCTTCGTTGCTTATGGCGCGTACGCCTTCGTCGGAGGCAATCTTCACGCACAGGGGCAACAGCGCGTCCACGCTACCCTTCACGTGTGCGATCGCGCGCCCTTGAGCATCGAGGGTGACGATGGTCATCCGCTTGCGATCGGAATCGAACGGGAGCTCCCGCACGATGGTGTGAAGGCTGGCCACCGATTCCTTGGCGCGCCCTCCCTTGGCGGCCAGCGTGAGAAGTGCTCCTTCCGTCGGGTCACCCAGCACTTTCCATTGTCGCGAGTCGCCGTCGACGTCGACCTCGAGACGCGCATTGGTGCAGAGCGCGGCGGTGGCCAAAAGATAATCGAGAGTAGGCGGCAGCGTCTCCAGCGGCTCGCCCTCCGCGCTCAGCAGATGCCCGCGCGGATCGTAACCCTCACCGGTCACCCGATAGCGGTTGCGCGAAGCGTAAACGAGCCGCACGGTCATCTGGTTTTGCGTCAGCGTGCCAGTCTTGTCCGTGCAGATGACGCTCGCCGCTCCCAGCGTTTCGACCGCCAAGAGTTTTCGCACGACGGCCCCTCTTTTGGCCATGCGCTGCATGCCGAGCGCGAGCGTGATGGTGGTGATGGCAGGCAATCCTTCCGGAATGGCGGCTACGGCGAAGCTCACCGCTTCCAGGAGAAGCTCGTGCCAGGCGCGACCGCCCTTGATCATGCCCCAGGCGAAAAGGAGCACGCTGATCCCGAGGCAGCCCCACAAGATGCGCTGCCCGAACCGATCGAGGCGCGCCTCGAGCGGCGTCTTCTCCTCGGCGGTGTGCGAGATCATCTCACCGATTTTTCCGAGCTCGGTACGCGCTCCCGTTGCGACCACGACGGCGCGGCCCTTGCCGCGAACGATCGTCGTACCGAGAAAGACCATCGTTTCTCGCTCGGCGAGCGGCGCATCGTCGGCAAGGGGCTGGCGCGCGTCTTTGGTCGACGGAGTGCTCTCGCCGGTGAGGGCCGCTTCCTCGGCCGTGAAATCGATGGTCTGCAACAGACGCGCGTCGGCGGGTACGAAATCTCCCGCCTCCATCTCGAGCATGTCGCCGGGGACGAGCTCGTATGCATTCACGATCGAAACGTCGCCGTTGCGCCTGACCCGTGCCGTGGGCGCGGTCATGCTCTTCAATGCTTCGAGAGCGGCCTCCGCTCGGCTCTCCTGAACGAACCCAAGTACGGCATTGACGACGACGATGAGCAGGATGGCGATGGCATCGCCGAACTTCGTGAGAAAACCTTGCTCCGCCCCCTCCGATAGCCCGACCACGACGGCGATCACGGCGGCCCCCAGTAGCGTCAGTACGAGAGGATTGACGAACTGCCCGAGGAGCCGCGAGAGCATGCTCTTTCGGGGCGGGTCGGGCAGGCGGTTGGGCCCGTGCTCGGCCAAACGAGATGTTACGTCGTCCTTCGTGAGCCCCTTGGAGGGATCGACGCGCAGGCGCCCCAGCAAGCGATCGATATCTTCGGCATGCGGCGGCCGCGTCGTGCGTGATGATTCACGTAGTGCGTCCGCGAGGACGCTGCTCGCGTCGTTCAACGTTTCGTCCGTCGTTGCCCAGAGGCTCCGGCGCTGCTGCGCGGTTTGGGACCGTTCTTTACCCCCTGGCCGGCGCTGGTTTTTGCGAGGGGCTTCGGCGCCACCGGCTCCGGCTCGCTGATGGTTTTTTTGATGAGAACGAGATCGGCGTCCACCAGGGGAGCGTCGTCGGCTCTTGCCGCGCTGGACGCGATGGCTTCGTCGGACAGCTCCGGTACGAGGCCGTGCTCATCTTCGAGCCGAGATATTTTGGCTTCGATCCGATCGAGAATCTCGAAGGGCTCGCCGGCGGGGGCATCTTCCACGATTCGGCGAATGACTTGCTCGGCACGTGTGCGCTTGGCGCGGATGATCAGTGAGTTTCGCTTGTGCTTGGCCTGCTCGATACGTCGATTGAATGCCTCGAGGGTGTTCGTGAGACCCTCCACCTGCGCCAACTGTTTTTGGTAAGCATTGCGGAGTTCGTCGGTAGTCCGGTCTTGCTCGCGTTTTCGTACCAGCGCGTCGCGCGCGACGAAATCGTCGCCCGCTCGTACGGCCGCCATCGCCCGCTGTTCCCACTCGCCTCCGGTCCGCTGCGCCACGTCGACCTGCCTCGCCAATCGCCTCTCTTCGCGACGAGCGAGAGCCACGTCGTTCTTCCGCTCGATGAGGCGCTCGGTCATGACGGCGATGAGCCGCGTCAGGATGGTCTCGGGATCGTCCACGCTCCTCCTCTACTTGTGTCAGACACTGCCTAGCGTTACTGGGTCAGTTTCCTCGGTACCAGATCGTTACATCGGAGCAGCCATAGGCCCACGAAAGTACTTGCGTTGGCGACACGCGGAATTTGCCGTTCGTGATCTCTTGTAGCCAAGATCTGACCCCGGGATGGTAGGGGCGACGTCCGAACCCCCGCTGTGGAGGGTAGCGCGGCCCGAGGCCAAGCACTAGTGTCCGGTCGTCCACTAACCGAAGCTGCGAACGAGCTCGTCGAGCTCCCGCTGCTTGGACTGGCTGACGCTGCCGACGGTGACCAGACTGAGGCGCTTCGTCCGGAAAACCATCTGGGCCACGTCGCGCACGTCGCGCGGCGTCACCGCGGAAAGCTGCTCGTGCCGATCCCTCGGGGTCGGGGCCAAACGCGCGAGTGCGGCCAGCGCGTAATACGCGCCGAGCGACTCGGAATCATCGAGCATGGCCCGGGTCTGCCACAGGTGCCGCGCCTTGGCTCTTTCCAGTTCCGCCGCGCTCGGACCCTTTTCGCAGAGGTCCCCGAGTACGCCGAGAACCTCCCGCGCGACTTCGGCGACCCGCTCGTGCTGCACCTCGGCGGCGACATCGAACACGCCGTCGTCTTCGTACGATTCGTAGAGGGCTCCTACGTCGTAACAGAGTCCTTTGTCGTCGCAGATGCGCTCGTACAGACGCGTCGACATTCCATCGTCGAGCACCCGAAGCAGCATCTCGAGCGCCGGCTCGCGCGGATCACGATCGGAGATGGCACGAAACGCCACCCGAACGGTGGTTTGGCTCGAAATGTTGGGGACGTGGTGAATGCGCGGCTCGCGCTGGGTGGGGGGAGGGCCACTCGGGGGGAGCCTTTTGCCGCTCGGCATCGACGCGAGATGCTTTCTCGCCAATTCAAAACATCGCCTGGGGGTCACGGCACCGGCGAAGCAGATCACCGCGTTCTTGGCCGTGTAGTGCCGGGCGTGATGGCGCCGGAGCATGGGGCGATCGAATCGACTGAGTTGGGCCAGCGAGCCGGTGATCGTGAAGCCGAGGGGGTGCGCCCCGTAAACCAGCTGACGCACGAGGTTATCGGCGTCTATTTCGCGCCCTTCGTCATCGAGATCTTCGAGAATCTCTTCGCGGACGATGCCCCGCTCGATTTCGATGGCCGAAAAGCGCGGCTCCTTGACGACTTCGGCGAAAAGAGCGACCGCTTCGGCGAGCGACTCGGGCGGCAACGTCAGATTCATGGTGCCATAATCGGCTTGCGTCGCCGCGTAGAGCGAGGCCCCGAGCCCCTCGAAGGCAACTGCCTGGTCGTGCGCCGTTTTGAGCGACGGCGAGCCGCGGTAGAGCATGTGCTCGAGAAAATGCGACAGGCCGTTGTTTTCAGCCGTTTCGAAGCGCGACCCCACTCGAAACAGCATGGTCAAGGCGGCCCGATGGGCACTCGGTCGAGGCACGACGAGAACCGAGAGCCCGTTGGGCAGAACTTCCTCGTGATGCGGGAGGCTCCATTCCGAATTCGAGCCTCGCACCGGGCGCGCAGCGCGGCTGCGTGCTCGGCTCACTCCTCCTCGCCTTCGCTCGGCTTTTCCTTTTCGGCAGCCTTGCTGTACGCCTGGTTCAGCTTGGTCTCCGATTTCGCTGCTTCCTTCAGCCTCATCACATAACCATTGAGGGCATCGGACTGCTTGGCGGCCAACATGGTGGCCAGGAAGGTCTCCCGCTCCTTTTCGAACTGCTCTTTGGTCGCTGTCTTCTTTTCTTTCAGCTGGATGACCGCGTATCCATCTTCGAGCTTGACCAGATCGTCGGGCACGTCGCCTGTTCGCTCCAATCGAAACGCGATTTGGGCGACATTCTGGCCCGCGGCCGCCCCCTCGATCGGCTCGCCGCTGGCGTTGAACGGCGCGGACGTTTCGAGGCGCGGCCGATCGGACTCGTCGGTTCCGGAGGCGCTCTCGTCCTTGCTCGCGCCGTCCTTCGGATTCTCCCCCTTCGGGCCTTTGCCGGCCTTGTCGGTCTTCGCCTTGCTTGCCGCTGCCGACTTGGGAAGCGCGTCGCTCAAGGCAGCTTCGAATTTTTTCCCCGCTTTCACCGCAGCCAGGACTTTCTTGCCGACTTCGGCGGCCATGGCCTCGGTTTCCTGCGTGATCATGAGGTTCTTGGCCGTTTCTTGTCGGCCGATCGCTTCGGCGTCGGCATCTTTGTGGATACCCTCCAGCTTGATCACGTGAAATCCGAACTGCGATTCGACGAGCGGAGAGATCTCGCCGGGCGACATGGCGTAAACAGCATCCTCGAATGGTTTGACCATGCGCCCGCGCTGAAAACAGCCGAGATCGCCCCCGTCGGCGGCCGACGAATCTTCGCTTTCCTTGCGGGCGACTTTCGCGAAGTCTTCCCCTTTTTTCACCCGCTCCCGGATATCGCCGGCCTTCTTGGACGCCTCCGCCTTCTGCTCGTCGGTCGCACCCTCCGGCACCTTCACGAGGATGTGTCGCGCCGTCCGGCATTCGGGAGCGTATTGGGATTTGCGCGTCTCGAACACGCGGTCGATCTCTTCTTTGTGGTTTCTGGCCCAACCCTCCACGGCCGGCGGCGAGAGGTCGAGCACGTGGTGCGCGAACCAGCTACGCCGGAAGGTGACGAAGTCGATCGTGGCCGTAGAATTTCTGCGCTGATACGAGGTGAACGCCTCGTCGTCACCCACCCGCACGCGTGAACGAACGAGATCGCGCATGCGAGCGGCCAAAAGCTCTTCGCGCTGCATCACTTTGAACTCGGTCGGGCTGCGGTTCGAGAACTGTCGGACGACTCTGTCGTAGGTCTTGTAGTCGAATAGTTTGGTGTCCGGATTGGTGACGGGCAGCAACCGCACGAGGTCGTCCGTCAGTCGAAGCGAATAGGCGAGCATCCTGGCGTGCTCGACCGGAAGCGACACGTGCGCGCGTCCGGCCACCAATTCATTGTCGAGATCCTCTTCCGATACCGCGAGACCGAGCCGCTCCGCGTCCTGAACGAGCAGGGTGCGCTCGAGCAATCCATCCAGCACGAACTTGCGGAGGCCGAGCGCCTTGAGCTGCGAAGCCTCGATCATGCGGCCGGGCGCGACCAACATCAGCTCGGCTTGGTATTCCTTGGGCTCGATGCAGCGGCCGCGGATTTCCGCAGCGCACTCCTGGCGGATGCTGCCGCTGCGCCCCTGCGCACCCGGGCGAAACTGAACGATGAACACCACGACCGTGGCAACGATGATGAGGCCGTAGATGGCCGACGTAATACCCTGCTGTCGAAACGCTTTGAGCATGGCCGGAGCGAAAACCTGGACGGGCCGGCGACATACCACGCACGGGCCAAGCCGACAAACGGGGGGTTCGCCCCCATCCCCATCGGAGCAAGTCCGGAATGGGGCCCCACCCCCACGGTGCCTCCCGCACCGACGCACGCTGACGATTTTTCGCCATTAGCTGCGTCCGAGCGACCAGATGCTGGCGACACCAAAGGCGAAGGGGGCGTCAGGAGGACGCGGGGGCCGGGGTTCGCGCCGTCTTTTCGACCTTGAGCGCGAAACCGACTTCGATCATCGCTTCTTCGAGCGAAGGAACTTTTTTTTCGTAGCAGACCTCGTACCAGGTATCGAGCGTCCGCGTTGGATCGACGGGGTCCTGCATCGGGCTCGTTAGCGTGGCGGTCTCCACGTACCCCCTTGCCTCAGCGGACGCAGCGAGGGCCCGAGCACGATCGAACAACGTGGCCGCTCCGTCGCTCGGGAAGTCGCTGCGCTGCGCGCGCACGATCAATTTGACTGCGAGGGCTCCCTGGGCCCGGACGGAAACGCCGGAATCCATGATGAGATTGTCGCGAACGCGATCGGCAACGTGCACTTCGTCGCCCCGTGTGCGATAGAGCTCGAAACCTGCAGCAACCAAGGCCTTTCTTATCTCACCGAGACTCGAGGACATGGGCATTTCCCGCATCGGAGCGAGGACCGCCCCGCTTCGAGACTTTGCAAGGTACGACACCGCCGTCAAGTCATGGGACGTAAAATGACGAATTCTGCGGGAGAGCTGACGGCTCATCGACCCCGGGCAGGGGGCGCGGGACGCGCGCCGGGGCCCGCCCAACGATTGCGATCTCGGAATGTGGCATTCCCTCCCCCTTAAAAGGCGTATTTCCAGCTGTTTCAGGGCGTCGACACCATGCGAAGGGCGCCGGATGGCGTCGGGATCGGGTGTGACCAAAAAAGTTGACCCATTCTCGCCCCATCGACACACGAGAAAGACGGGAAAGCACCCTGGAAACCGAGTCCCCGCCGCGCGAAAGCTCTGCTAAGTTAGCATGATGGTGAAAAGACGTAGCTTGACACCCGCCACGCTTTCCGATGCGGGCGACGTCCATGCTACGCGGCGGGGGACCGGCGGCGCACGAAGAGAAGCCGCCGATCGAATTCTCCTGCGCAGTGACGACGTCGAGCTGACAGGTTGGGCGCTCAACATCAGTCGAGGCGGGATCCGAGTGATCCTCGAGGATGCGGTCGAGCTCGGGCAGGAGTTCGAGGTCGAGATCGGACTCGAGGAGTCATCCAACAACAAGAGGCGCGGCCGCGTCGTGTGGGTACAAGAGGAACACGACGGGATGATCGTGGGGGTCGAGTTCATCGATGCTCGAGCCGATGGCTCGCAGTCCGATACCCCGAGCGCGATCCGAAAAAGCATCAGCTGACCAAGCTTGCGGTCCGGGCCTCTCTCTGCGAAATGAGTAGGGGTACAGCGAATTCAAAGGAGCCCCCCACCCCATGGCCGGATCGACGAAGAGCATGCTCCCAAGCTGCGGCCTCTACCGAACGACGAAGCCGCTCAGCGGACATGAAGAGCAGGTTCCCGCAGGTCTGTTGGTTTACTTCCACAACCATTCGGATTCGGGATTGCCCCAGGTCCTCTCTCCCGACCACAACGTGCATAATCGATGGCACTTCCATGGTCCGGGCATCGAGTTTCGCGGCCTCTCCTGGGCCGATAGCCTCATGAAGATGCCGCTCGAAGGTTTTTACCTTCTGAAGCGGGAGCTCGGCTTCGAAGGGGGTAGTTGGCCGAAAGCGGCGCTCGTGCAGCTTGGCTACACGCGCAATGCCGATCCGATTCTCTTCATCGCGCAGGTCAGGTCGAAGCTCGACGAGAACGACCTTTGGTTCTCCGAGCGAGGTGTCGGCATTCCGCGCGAACAGTTGTCGATTCTCGAGCCGGTGGGCGTCTTTCAAGAGTCCACGGGTGAAGGAGGCGACCACGGCCCAGCCAATGTTCACTGACCGATTTCGCTCCCGGTTCCACATCGTTCGAAGCTGCAGAGTGGGGGATTGATGTCAGTCGAGGCCAATCGGGAGCTCGCGCACAGAGTCGCCACGCTTTTGGTCGAGAAGTCCAGGACGGAGGAAGCGGTGGCCGTGCTGGCTGCTTGGGCCGCCTGCGGTCCGAACGATGCGCGTGGGCAACAGCTCCTGGCGGAAGCGCTTCGTTTAGACCCCGGTAGCGCATTGGCGAAGATGGCTTTTCAGCGCATGGAGGGTGTGCCCGGCGAGCAAGGCGCGCTCGATCAGGCAATTGCGAGGTTCGACGACAAAGCGTTGTCCGAGCTCGAGCGCCAATACCGGCGGCCGATTTTTCAGCGAGCCCAGCTCGGCTTCAACAACAACGTGCAGTATCGAGGGGCCACTTACCACGTGCAGACGGAAGATTCGGGTATCGACCGGCCGCACATCATGACCCACCTCTTCGCAGATGGCGGGCGCGTCATCAAAACGCACAAGCGTTCGTATGCCAACGAGCTCGCACGCGAGGACATTGCAGGATACGTGCGCAGCTTGATGAAAGCGCAGCACATGGAGATGTGCATTGCGCTGCGCGAGGGCAGCTTCGACGAAATCGTTGCGGGCCGCGCGGCTGGAGGCATCTCGGTATTCGAAAATCTACCCGAGG
Organism: Polyangiaceae bacterium; assembly: GCA_036395495.1. Classification (GTDB taxonomy): domain Bacteria; phylum Myxococcota_A; class Polyangia; order Polyangiales; family Polyangiaceae; genus DASWDH01. The sequence goes on along the minus strand of DASWDH010000177.1, from coordinate 11,169 downwards.
TCCGTGTCCGTCGCGGCGGCGGCGAGGCGGTGCGCCCTCGAGCACCCCCGTCGACGGCACCGGACCGAGCCGAGGCCAAAGCCAAGGTGCGGGTGCGTCTCACGACCGTGCGCAGCTTGTGGGGTGGGCCCGAACAATACGAGCCCGCGGGCGACGAGGTCGTCATTGGCTCGCAAGGCGATATTGCGCTGAGCGGTGAGCGGTTCGCCGCCTCGCGAGAAGCCGCTTTCTCCTATCGAGGGGGCAAACTGTCCCTCATCGACTTGCCCGGTGGGAACGGCGTGTTCGTGCGCATGCGTCAACCGGTGGAGCTCGTCTTCGGAGATGAGTTCATGGTGGGCGACCAGCTGCTCCGTCTTCTGGACAATCCCCGGCCAGACGATGAGCCCGGGCCCGGACCGACGTATTTTTACGCATCACCGCGCTGGCACTCGTCGTTCCGGCTCGTTCAGATTTGGGAAGGTGGACAATACGGAGCCACCTGTGTCGCCAAAGGAACCACGCTGCAGATTGGCCGCACTGCCGGCGACATGATATTTTCTCACGATCCGCTGGTCAGTGAACTTCACTGCGCAATCGAAGAGCAAGCGGGAGCGATCGTTCTCACGGACCTCGACTCTCGGGCCGGAACGTTCGTACGCGTCACTGGCCAGCGCGAACTGCTCGATGGCGACGAAATTGCCATCGGACGAACGAGGCTCAGGGTATCGATACCCTGAACCCTTTGCGCTTTAGCGACGCGGTGAAGCTGGGAACGACGATCTTACTTGACCCAGTATCGCGTCATTCGTCGATCGCCCTTTTTCGTGAGTTTGCCTTCCTGCACGAGCAGCGACAACGCGCGACCGAGATCGACTTTCGAGCCCGACTTTGACATGACGTCGCCCTTGCTGAAGCCGGGTTTGAGACCGCGGGCGGCGGAGTAAGCCGTTTCTTTTTGCTTCGCCACTTCATCAGGAGAGGCCCTACGGCGCCTTCGCCCACCTGCGACCCGACGCGAGGGCGCTGCCGCCACTGCGGGACGGCCACGCGGCCTTCCGCGCGTGCGACCGGGTGCAGCGGACGTTCCCGCCGAACGACCAGCACTCTGGTCGGCGAGATCGCTGAGAGAAGCGCTTCTCATCGCATCGAGTACCGACGCGACGAAGGATGAAGCAATTCGTTCGAGTTCTGTTCGTAGAGTTCCCATGAGGGCGGCTTATCGCACACCACAACCATTTTGCAAATAAATTATCGACCATGCGAATGATTTTTATGTACGACTTTGGTCTCCCACTTGGACAACCACGGGATCGACTTGGTCGAATTCGGGCAGCGCTCCAACATCGCTCATGTACACAAGGCCTGGAAAATTGTTCAAGTCCACATTGGACGCGTCTGTCCGCAACTATCGCTTCTGATGTTTCAAGCTCAAAAGCTCCCCGCTACCGACAAAGTCGCACTCTTCGGCTGAAATGAGGGAATGATTGCAACTTTGGAACGTTGTGCAGGCCATAGAAGGAAGGTGGCGACGAAGCTCGCTGCGCCCACCCCGGCGCCAATGAAACTCAACCCTGCGATGAATCTATCGTTGCGAGCATCATCGAGAGTCGGTTGCAATTCTGCACACAATATTGGATCCTTGTCTGGGCAGCCCATTGTGCCCAGCTTTTCGTGCGCGGCGTCCAGGCGGGCGTCTGCAGACGAAGCAGCGATCATATAGCCTATTCCTACGGCGAGCGCTGCAGCCCCAATGGTGGCTTCCCCAATCAAGACGTAGGTACGTGCTTGCAAGCCGGGCCGCGACGAATGTGCGATCGAATCCGTGCCGCTCGTCGCCTTGGCGCGCATCGACAATGGCGACACTGCATCGCCGTTTTCTGTGCGTACCATGATTGCGTTCGTCACGACTGCATCCGTCTCGTTCAGGAAAACTTCGGTGGTGAATGGTGCGTAGTCGGGTCTAGATACGACCAGAGTATGCTTTCCCGGATTGACGGGGATCGGCTTGCCGAGAGCGGCGGCCGGTAGCACGTGCCCATCTACGCTCACACTGGCGTTGGGCGAAGAATCAGGAGGCACGAGTAGGGTGACCGTGGGGATCCGTTTGTGAAGGGATTCACGCTTGGCGGGAACCTGTTTTCGCAAATCGTCGTTGCTTCCGGTCGCCAGATCTTCGGACCGCTCGTAATCGACGAGCGCTTCCACCAGCATGCCCTGCTGCTCTTCGCAATATGCCAGGTGGAATCTCAGGCCGGCGGTTTCTTTGATCGAAATAGCGTCACGAAGCTTTGCCGTCGCCGAACGCCAGTCCCTGACATCCTCGGCTGCCCTTGCCTCGGTGAACAGGCGACGCGCAAGCGCAATTTCCGTAGGCACCGGATCGGCTCCGAGCATCGATATCCCTAGAGCCACCGTCGCGATCCATGCGAAGCGCTCTCTCCTCATACTTAAATGCAGTTAGACGAAGTGGCCTACGGTGGCCAGAGCCAAACGATCTTCCGACACGGTTGCTCAGAACGACGGTTTTCGAAAAATGTCGGACGCCGGCGCTTTGGGTTTTGCGCGCGCTCCACCGCTATCGATCGCCCGAGCGGCGCTACCCGTAGGCATGGTCGTTCGACTCGGATCCGGCAGTTCCATCTGGCTGCTAGCATTCGCAGAAGCCGCCTCGGACGGAGCCTCCAAGTCGATAGCAGTCGGACGCAGCGCCTTTGCAGCAGGAGCTGCTCCTTCGTCTGCAGGAGGCCGCGCACTCGTGACCTGTCGACCCGTCTTGTAAAGCAATGCCAGCGTAAACGACAGCAGACCGACGATCACGACGCCGAGGACGAACATCGCGCGCTGGCGCCTGACGGCCCGAAGCCGCTTCGCGTTCGGCACCTCGGGATCGGTCGGGTCAGCCTGATTGGCGGCTCGTCGGCCCGTCGCCGCGATGATCTTCACGCCGTCGAAAAGGCGTGGGGCAACGTTTTTGCGAGGATCCGGTGATCGCCCGTTGCCGTGTTGCGAATTCGGCGGGTCACTGTCCGTCATGGTCGTACTCACAGCCGGGCGGCCCAACCTTACCACAGCCCGTGGACTTTCGGACGCAAAGTCGCTAAAGCGCGTTCTCGGTAGCGTCTTGGTGATTGTCCCTGGGTTGTCGTGTTACTCGGCGCGGCCTTCGGCCCGCCTGGGCTTCTTGTGTTACTCGGCGCGGCCTTCGGCCCGCCTGCGGTTGTCGGTGACGTAGAGCCATGCGGGGCCTTTATGCAATCGTCGATGTAACCACCGTGTTGCGGCGTCGCCTTTCGGTGTTGGAAGTGGCTGCTGCCATCGCGCGAGCTCGTCCTGCGGCGCTTCAGCTTCGAGCTAAGGACTTGTCGCCGCGCGAGGTGCTGCAATTGCTGCGCGCCATTCATCCGTTGTGCCGAGACTCGGGCGTGCCCCTTTTTGCCAACGATCGGCCAGACCTCGCGGTGCTCGCCGGCTGCGAAGGGGTCCACGTCGGGCAGGACGACGTGCCGGTGGAGCTCGTACGGCGCGTGGCACCTTCATTGCGTATCGGCGTCTCGACGCATACGCTCGATCAGGTCGAGCGGGCCCTCCTGGCACGACCGGACTATGTGGCCTTCGGCCCGGTATTCGAAACTCGTTCGAAAGCGCAGCCCGACCAAGTGGTTGGGCTCGATGTGCTCTCGGCGGTCGGCGCCCGATCTCCTCTGCCGGTGGTCGCCATCGGAGGTGTCGATTTGGATCGCGCGCGAGACGTGGCTCGGGCCACGCAACTCGGTGCTGCAATCGCCGCCCTTCTGCCCGACGACGTGGGGAACGACGACCTCGCTCCGATCACCGAACGCGCCCGCGCGCTCCACATCGCGTTGGCCACACCCTGGTGAGGGAGAGCTTCGCATCCGCGCCGCGCGGATTGTGCCGAAATGCCAGAAGCAAGACCCGTCACTTGCTCTGGTGGGATTGGGAAAAACGATGAATCGGGCGGGTGGCCCCTCCCGGACTCGAACCGGGACGTCTCTTGCGAGACCGAGGATTTTAAATCCCCTGCGTTTGCCATTTCGCCAAGGGGCCGACATGCGCGAGGCGCCTCCAGCATAACCGGGTTCCACGATGGCTGCTCCGATGCAACGAGCCGGCAGCTAGTGCTAATCGTGAAGGACGACCCAAGCCCCGCCGCCGCGAACCGAGTGCCAGCCGTCGGGCAAGCGGGGGGTCGTCCAATCGAAGAGCCTGCGCGCATCGAGCGGCGCCAGCGCGATGCCCGAGCCGCCGTTGGATCGACCCCACGCATTCGTCCACCAGGCGGCGTACATCGCGAAGGAGATCGGCGAATCGAGAGTATCGGAAATGAGCATGACCTCCGGCACTTCCGCGCGGATGCCGCCGATTTTGGGACGATCGAACGGAGAGGCAAGCGTGAGATGCTTGGAAACGACGCGGAATTTACCGCGAGGCACAGCACTGCTGCCCACGGAAACGAGCGTCGCGAACGATACGCGCGCACCATCGCGCATCAGCAAGACGTTCGTCTTGGTGTTGACTTCGACCCAGCGGCTGTCGGCCTCCAGTCCCCATCGGGAAGGCGGGGTCGGCTGCGCGACGATCGCGTCCTCCGCACGCAGGAAAATACCAGGTTCGACCGTTTCCAAGAACTTCTCTTCGGCGAATCGCGAACCAGGTTCGGCGAGAAGCACGGAGGCGCCCGGATCCCAGGGGTCTCGGTCGCCGACGAACGTTTGGCCATCTTCGCTCTTTCGATAGCGGCGCTCCGGTCGCCGTCCGATGAAGGCAATGCCCGCTCCGTCGGGCACCTCTCGGCCCCGAAAGCCCGACATGATGCTGCGCTTGACGCGATCGCGAGGGACGAAGAGAAGGTCGGGGGTGAGCAGCCAGCCCCGTTCCCCCGAATCGAACTCAGCGACCCAAGCCACACGCGAGCCTTTGTTGAGCACGCCAGTGACCGCTGATCCGGCCAAGAGCGGCTTCGGGGCCAGAGGGGCGAACGAGCCTCCGCGCAACGGGTCGGGCACGTCCAAGCCGGCGGGGTAGATTTCGAGTCCCTCTTTGGCTTGCACGGCATAACCCGCGGCGCGCGCGGCATCCTGCGCCTGACGCACGGACGCGAGCTTGTGCAGGTGCTCCTCCACGCCCTGCTCGGAGCGAATCTGCTCCTCGCGGGTGGGTAAGCGCAGGTACACCGGCGTCAGCTCGGACAGTCCATAGCTCGCCGGCAGTGCGGCGCGCGCGGCTAACCTGTACTCGCGAAGCAGTTGCACCGCCGGGGCGAGCGGATCGCGCGTCGTGCCTTTGTCGGGGCAAACGAATCCCTGCGGCTGCGCTTCGTACCAACCTTGCGGGCAATCACGATCGACTCGCGCCGGTCCGAGCGCTGCGCGCAGTTCGACGCTGCCGCCCGCTCGAGCGGTTCCCAAGACGAGCGCCGACACGGACGGGCTCGAAAGAATGTCCAGCGAACCTGCCACGACGTAGAGAAGATGGTCGTCCGCGCGACCCCCGTCCGCCGGGGACCCGCCGTCCGCTGCGTCCGATCGCGTGGCGCCGGGCTCGCCATCCGGCGAAGTTCGCCCCGAATGTGTCGCGTCGAGGGGACGCTTCTCCTCCGGCGCGCGCGATTGGCACTGAAGCGCCAGGAGCGCGACGATCGCGAGTTGCCGCGCGTGCGCGATCGGCGGTCCGTTCATCAGATGCCGAAGGTTCGCCGCATCAGCGAAGCTGCCTCTTCGCAGCGCTGGAGGCTGTCGCGCGCCCCGTTGATCTCGGTATCCGCGCGGTCGAGCTCGTTGGAGAGCTCGGCCATTTTGTCCGGTCCTCCGGGCGGATCTTTTTCGAGCTTGTCCAGCTCGCTTTTCACCCGCAGAGCGGCCTCGGTACCCCGCACCAGATGCTGATACGCCTCGGCGCAACTGTCGCGCGCGCCGCAGACCACCGGCGACGAGCACGGGGTGCTGGCCAACTCATCGGCGGGACGGCGCTTGTGCTCATTGGGTGCCGCGCGTACGACGTCGAGCGCGTGCAGAACCTTGCTCGCTTCCGCGCGCTCGCGCTCTTGGCGGCTCTGGCAACCCGATTGGAAAAGAAAACTGCCGCTCGCCAGCGTCGCGGCCAACATGCCTCGCAGCGCGCTCGAGCTAGCCGACATTCGCTCCGACATCGGTGGGCTCCTCGCCAGGCAGAGAGCCCAGCCTTGGGGGAAAGCGACGTTCGACTTCGCGCAGCCATCGCGGCTGCTCCTCGTGAAAAACGTCACCGGCGAGCACGGACGTGATCATCTTGCGCATCATGTCGCGCTTGTTGGTTTCGAAGAGCAGCTCGACCAAGCTCCCTTGATAGAAGGCCTGCACCACGCCCACATAGGTTGCAGCCGCTTTCCTGACCGCGCGTTCGTAGGCGAGCCAGCGATCTTTGGAGACGTCGCCAGCGGCAAGCGCGTCGAGGATGGCCGAAGCGGCAAGGTCGGCTCCTTTGACGGCAAGATGAAAGCCGGTCGAGAATAGCGGATCGATGAAGCCGGCGGCATCGCCCAGCGCCAACCATCCGTGCCCGCTCAGTTCGCGGACCCGGTAGCTGAAATCGGCCGCCGCACGCGCGGGGAAAGCCGATGTGGCGCCGGCCATGATGGCGCGCAGGGGAGCTGACGAAAGGACGAAGGCTTCGAGCGTGGCGTCGAGATCGACCGACGTTCCCTCGATCGATTGCGGATCGAGCACGATGCCGACGCTGGTGCGATCGCCACGGAACGGAATGACCCAGAACCAACCTTCCGGCACGATGACGATGCGAATGTCCCCCTCATGGGTGCCGCACAACCTCTGGCAGCCGTCGAAATGGGAAAAGATCGCGAGCGTCCGCTCGAGCCCGGGAATTTTGACCTTGGCACCGGGCCGCTTGGACGTCAGCGCATCGCGACCGGTCGCATCGACGACCATCGAAGCCTCGATACGAACCTCTGCTCCGTCAGGCCCGTGGGCGATGACGCCGGCGGCGCGGTCTCCATCGTGCACGAGCTTTTGCACCGCGAATCCCAGTCGCACGTCGGCGCCGAGCGCGCGGGCATGATCGAGGAGCACCTGATCGATCTCCGCGCGGGGACCGTGGAACGCGTACGGCCGACCCTCGCCCAACGCGTCGGCGAATTTGAAAACGACTTCTTCGCCCGTTGTTCCATCGAGGAAGCGGGCACCATGTTTGCGGATGAAGCGACGATCGAGCTCGTTGGTGACTCCGAGCTCGTCGAACACCGGGAGCGACATCGGAAGGAGCGACTCGCCGATGTGAAATCGAGGAAAGAGCTCACGCTCGAGCAATACGACGCGACGACCCGCTTGCGCGAGCCTGCCGGCGACGGTCGACCCCCCCGGGCCTCCCCCTGCTACGACGACGTCACAGCGCAAGACCGGCACAACCTGGACTCATTCGGCCGGCTTCGGTGGCGGACCCAGCTGGATGCGCTCGCCGATGTAGGAGCCGATCAATGTGAAGAGAACGCCGATGGTAGCCATGATCACGTACATGAACGTCGGCATCGTGCGCACCGTCTGACTGCGTACGAGATAGAAGACCGTGGGAATGGCGGCCAAAAACGAGGCCACGACGGGCTCGATGAAGGTGCGGCCTGGCGAGATGAGGCCCACCAGCAACCCACCGAGAAACCACACCGGGATCGTCACCAGCATGCCGTTGCCGCCCTCGAAATCGAAGATCGTGACGACCATGGGTAACCCGATGACGAGGGCCGCGGTGAGGACCCCCTGCACGATCAGTGAAATGACCATCCAGGTGACGCTGAAGCCCTCCTGCTGGTAGCGGCGCTCGAGCTCCTCTTCGCGCGTGCGGGCGGCGCGCCCGAACCCCTCCATTCGAGCGCCGCACGAACCGCAGCGGTGATTCGCCGGCGGCGGGCTGTTCCGGAAACCGCACGACGGGCAAACGACGCTTTTGGGTGCCATGGGGTCGCCTCTCGAAAGGTGTGCTCAGGCTATCGTAATCGCCCCCCTTCGTGCCACCCCTCTCACGGCCGACGAACGCCGAGGATCCGTCGACCTACAAGAGAGCCTATTTCCCGGGGAACGGCAGCTTTTGCGAGTTGTCAGTATAATGGAACGGCGTCCGAATGGTTCCCCATCCATCCTCCCCCGACATTTTGGCGCCCGCGGAGGGGCCCCACGACCCCGAGCTTTTGGCGCTTCCGCGCCCTCCTCGGCAGGAGCGAACGGTCTCTCTCGTGCTGATGCTCGTCACCGGCTTCTTCGCGCTGATGATGACGGTGGCGCTCGCGGGCGACGTTCGCTACGCCCTCGCGAGCGCCGCTCCGTACGACGTCGGCGAGCTCCGCCATTTCGTTCCTGACCCGAACCTCAGCAACCGGTTCGTGCAGGGGACCGGACTTCTCAGCGCAGCGCGCGCGATTCGCTACGAACGCCCGATGGAACGCGATTCGTTTCGGCTCGCCCCGCTGACGGGCAACGACAAGATCTGGGTGGAAATGAGGGTTCCCGACGGCACCGAGAGCGCACGGTTCGTGCCGCCTTCGACGTTCGTCGGCCGCTTGGTGCCGCTCGGAAGTGCTGCCTTTCGATATCGCGGGCTGCGTCGCTCGATTCAGGAGCTCACGGGAACCGACGTCCCGGCCGACGCGTGGGTGTTGGTCGATGGAGCTACGCCGACTTCGTCGCGGTGGACGGTGGCGCTCGCTCTGCTCTTCGCCGCATTCGCCGCTTACAATTTGGTGACCATAGCTCGGATCGTTCGTCCGGTGCGAGTTTAGATCTTGGCGAGGGCCTGGAGATCCGAGTCAATCGAGGGTAAAAGTCCGAGGCGCCATGCCCAAAGTCGCCTTCGTCAACGAGCACCGCATCGTGGAGGTTCCCGCGGGAAAGAACCTCAAGTCTCTGGCCCTCGAGCTCGGCATCAATCCCCACCGAGAGTTCTTCCGCGGCATCAACTGCGGCTATTGGGGCCTGTGCGGACTTTGTCAGGTCTGGATTCGGGAGAGCGCGCCGGGCAGCGTGAATCCTCGCAACACCCGCGAACGCATGGCGGGCACCCGGGGGCAAAGGCGGCTGGCTTGCCAAGTTCGTATTTTCGGCGACGTGGAGATTACGACCATGGCGGGAGGCGACGCCCGGCTGCGATCGCCGCGACCGATCTCGCCTCCACCGCAACCGACGATCGATCCCACTGCCAAGCGCAAGCCGATTGACGCCGCTCCGACCGCCGAGTTCGTTCTAGGCCACCCCGCCGCGGTGGGTACCGGCACCCGCGGGACGACCGAGCGGGCTGCATCGGACGACGATACCGACGCCGACGCCGACGCCGACGCACCGGGCACCGAGGAAGGGTGAAATCCTCGCCGGCGGCACTGGCCGACAGGGCAGACGTCATTCTCGTCGGCGGCGGGGTGATGGGTTGCGCAAGCGCGCTCGCCCTCGCCGATGCCGGGGCTCGGGTGCTCGTGCTCGAGCGCAGCGTGCCGGGCGCCGAAGCCTCCAGCGCGGCAGCTGGGATCCTCGGTGCGCAAACCGAGGCACAGAGTGCCGGGCCCTTTTTCGAGCTCGCCTGTTCGAGTCGGGCGCGCTACCCCGCTTGGACCGAACGCCTGCGGGCAGCGACGGGGATCGACGTCGGATTCCGGCAGTGCGGTATTCTGAAGGTCGCGGTCGACGACGACACGCGCGGCAGACTCGTGCACGAGGTCGCGTGGCAAACAGGCGCTGGCCTCGCCCTGGCAGAGCTCGATGCTGCAGGTGTGGCCGAACTCGAACCATCCTTGAGCGGCCTCGTGACATTCGGCTTCCACTTTCCCGAGGACGGCCGCGTCGATCCCCCGCTCTTGCTCCGGGCTCTACACATCGCGGCGTCCGCAGCTGGGGCGAAGTTCCGATCGGGCACTTACGTGCGGGCCATCGACGTCGTCGACGGCCAGGCGCGCGGCGTCATTCTCGAGGATGGCACCCGCATCGCCGCCGGGCACGTCGTGTTGGCGGCGGGAAGCTGGTCGACACTCGTCGGGGGCGTTCCGCTCACGTCCAACGCCGTCCGCCCCGCGCGCGGGCAAATCGTGGAACTCGAAACGCGCGAACCCGTCTTGCGGCGCGTGGTGTTCGGTCCCGCGTGCTACCTGGTTCCCCGCGACGATGGTCGTATTCTCGTGGGATCCACGCTCGAGTTCGTGGGCTATCGTCGCGAGGTCACCGCCCGCGCCGTCCGCGACCTCTTGAGCGCCGCGATCGAATTGTTCCCCGCCTTGGCCGACGCGTCGCTCGGACGCACCTGGTCGAACTTTCGGCCCTACACCGACACCGGCACCCCATTCCTGGGCCCCACCGAGATCCCCGGCCTCGTGCTCGCCACCGGCCACTATCGCAACGGCATTCTCCTCGCCCCTATAACGGCCGATATCGTCTGCGCCGTCGTCCAAGGCAGACCGCCCCCCGTCGACCTGGCGCCCTTCGCCAACGTGAAGGGGTCTTCGCCAGCCTGAAGGGGTCCTGCTGACTGGGAGGGTTGATTTACGGGGAGGCGGTGAAGCGGGGAGATTTTGTTTTTTTGGTTCGAGCCGACAACGCCGAGGGAGCGAGCTCAAGAAAACCAATTCTCCCCGCTTCCCCGCCTCCCCGTGAGAAGCGAAACAAGGACGTTTAGCGGCGGACGGCGGCGTAGAAGGCGGCGTCGCGCCGGCGGACGCGAAGGAGGATGTGACCATCCTGGCCCGCCTGCATCACCTGTGCGGCACTGGGATCGATCACGCCGTCGGCCTCGATGATGACATCGCCCGTGCGGAGTCCCGCGCGATCTCCCGCCGAACCGGGCGCCACCTGTTGCACCGCCGCGAACGCGCGGGGGGGCAGCCCGTATTGCATCGACTGCTCGGGCGACAAGTCGCGCACCGAAAGGCCGAGCCCCTGCGAGTGCGTTGGGTCTTGCTGCACGGGAGCGAGCGGAAGCGCGGGCTCGGGCCGCGCCGCGAGCTCGGCCTTGGTCGAGTAATGTTTGCCGCCGCGGATGACCTCCAGCATGACGGTCTGACCGACGTCGTGGGCCAAGAGCTCCCGAATGAGCTCCTGTGCGTCGCGCACTCGCCGGCCATCGACACCGGCCACGATATCGCCAGGACGAAGCTGGGCGCGGGCTCCCGGCCCCTCGCTCCCCACACTATTGACGAGCGCTCCGGCG
>DASWDH010000176.1:0-10186 GCA_036395495.1 Polyangiaceae bacterium | reverse complement strand
TGCATCGACGCCTGCCCCACCGGCGCTTTGCAATCGGATGCCGCCGGATTGGCGCTCGATATGGGTCGATGCCTGTTCTGCACGGAGTGCGTCGACGCATGTCCCACCGGCGCCGTTGCGCTCACCGGGGAATACCGCTTGGCGGCGCGGGAGCGCGCGGATCTCATCGTTCGCGACCGCGCGCTACCCAATGCGAAAAAACTCGATGAGAAGCTGCGAAAGTTGTTCGGACGATCGCTCAAGCTGCGGCAAGTCAGCGCAGGCGGGTGCAACGGGTGCGAGGCCGACGTGAACGTTCTCGGCACCATCGTTTTCGATCTGGGTCGATTCGGCATTCAGATGGTGGCCTCTCCGCGCCACGCCGATGGGCTCCTCATCACTGGACCGGTCACCGAAAACATGAAGTTGGCGCTCCAAAAAACATATGAGGCCGTCCCCCATCCCAAGATCGTGATCGCCGTAGGGGCCTGCGCGATCTCGGGCGGTCCGTACATCGATCATCCCGAGGTCCACAATGGCGCCGACAGCGTGGTTCCGGTGGATCTCTACATCCCCGGATGTCCGCCCCACCCCTTCACGATTCTCGATGGGCTTCTCGGGATGCTCGATCGACTCGAACGAGGCAAAGATCGATGAAAGATCCCGCGCGACGTCCCGTCCATGTAACGATCGTGTCCGCCAACGAGGAGACCTTGGACGGGCTGCAGACCTATCTCCAGCAGGCGGGTCTCGACGCGCGTGGCACGCGCCAACTCGAGGGCGGCCGGACGGCGGAGTCACCGCAGGGCGCGGTCGTGTTCTTTCCCGACGAGTTCGTGAGAGAGAACGTGCTGAGGGAAGTGCGCCGCCTTCGCCGCGACCAGCCCCGAGTGCTCGTCGTTCTGGTCACCAGCGAGCCGCACCGCTTCGTAGAAGCATTGGACATAGACGACAAGCCCCCCCACCCGGTCATCGTTCCCAAACCTGTTTGGGGTTGGATCATCCTCGACGCCATTCGAGGTATTTAGAAACGTCGCTGCGTCGAACCGAGCGTGACCAACTTCTGCCCTTCTCGCTGGCTTTCGTACTCGAGCTTGACCCAGTTGACGTCCTTGACGACCTTCATCACCCGCGCTTCGTCGAGGTAGCCATCCCACGATCGAGCGCCGGTGGTCGAGTTGCTGTTGTTGCCAATCGCAACGGGCTTGGCGGCACCCGAGGTCCAGGTCCCCCCTTCGTTCGCGGAGACCTCGAGAACCGAATTCAGATAGAAGGTCAGATTCGGATTGTTGTGGATAGCCACCCAGTGAAACCACTTCCCCGGCGCCACGTCGGTCCCCTGCCAGGCGTTGGCGTTGCCGCCTTTCAGCGGGCAAATGTCGCCGCCGCCTGCGCTTTCGACACAGATTTCGACGATGTTCTTACCCCTGTTTTCGGTCCACGAGGGCATGCCGTAATAGTGCATTCGGAAGCCGGTCTCCCCCTTCGTGAACGCCGCTTGATACTCGACGGTGTGGCTCTTCGCGTAAATCCAGATCGAGTACGTCATCTGGTTGTAAATATCGAAGAGCGCGTTCTTGTCGCCGTCGAGCCGGATCCATTGCAACTTGCTGTGGGTGAGGGAGGCGGCTTTGCCGATTCTGCCTTCGATGGTCGCGGCAGCGTCCACGTTGATGCCGGTCGCGTCGGCAGCGTTCGCCGTCGCGTCCTTGTATCCTCCGGCGGTGGTGCTGCCCGGCTCGCCGAGATGCCAGACGCCAACGAATCCGTCTTTCACGTCGAAGACCGAATGCGAATCGCTCGCGTCGACCGCTTCGGCGTTCCCCCAGTTCAACAAAACGGATTGCGAGTTGTCGTTGCCTTTGACATCGACCTTGACCCAGAGCGCGGCGACTTTGGCGGCGCTGTCCCAGGATTCGATCGCGTAGGGAAGGAGCGCGCCGTCGACCGTCGACAAACGAAGATCGGCTCCCTGGTCCTTGGCTTGGGTGAAGTCGAAGTTGGCTTGGGTCAGCACGATGGGCACCGGATACTTGGGTACGGCGGCGCTCACGTTGGCACCGTTGGCAGTCGTATCCAGGGTGATCGCTTTGAAGTACTGCCATTTGGCGAGATTCGGCCCGCCGGCATCGCCGATGGGCGACGCTCCTCCTCCGCCGTCCGTCGCTCCACCCGCGCCATCGCCGCCGGTGCCTGCGCTCGTGCCCCCGACCCCGGTGCTCGCCCCTCCCGCCCCGGTTCCCGCCGGCGCGCCGCTCGAGCCAGTCGCCGTCGTGTCCCCACCTCCTCCGCCGCTCCCCGCGTTGCCGGGCGGTCGGACGGCGTCAGTTTCGGACGAGCATCCGACACCAATGACAAATCCCAACGACACCACAAACGAGACCGAACGGCGGAATGGACGCTGGCGCATGCACTCTCCCAAGCTCGGGTAAGGGGCCGGCGAACCTCCTTTGGGTCCAGGAAAATGCAGCCAAGGTTACGGTGTAGATCCTTGGGCATGACAGATCACGATCAGCTTTTCGAGACCGGCGCCCCTGCCAAGGTATTCGGGAACGCCATCTGGCGAAGCTCAGTCGCCGCGGAGTAGCCCGACTGCCCGTCCGAATTGCGCGACATGTCGAGGGCCTCTGCGACCTTGCCCAGCATGGCCCTCGTGCTCTCGTAGTCCCCCCTCGACGTGGCCTTGTCGATCTCGGCGAAGAGCCGCCCCAGCATCGCGAGCGCTACGCTGCGCGCTTCATCATCGAACGCATGCACCGAAGCCATGCTGAAATGATTTCAGAACATCTCGCACTCGTACACGGACCAAAGATCTCGGACGAGAGCCCGAGCGGAGCACTCGGGTGTCGTTCTTCGGCCCGCTGATCTCGCCTCGACGGAGCCAGCCTGATTGACATACGGGCGCGCGAATCAAGGCTTATCGAATGATGGACGAGAATACGGGGGCGAGCGTGGACTTGGCGAGGGACGTCGATCGATGGCTCGAGGAGGCCGGGGCCTTTGCGCGCAACGGAGACTACCTCGGTGCGCACACGCGCGCGCGTCACGCAGAGCAGGAGATCGCTCGCGTCGCGACGTCGGTCCCTGAAGCGTTCGCTGCAGATCTTCGCGCGCGTGTCGAGCTCGCTCTCCGGCGCTACGACAGCCTGGTCACCGGATGGCAATTGCAGAATGTGACGCGTCACACCGCCTTTTTGGCACGCGAGCGCGCGGCGATCGGAGCCGACCAAGGCGAACCGCCCGTTGCTTCGACGTCTCTTGCGCGCCGTCTTCGATATCGGCGTTGGCGGACCGCGATCGCCAGCTGGTTTAAAGCCCCCCCTTTCCAAGCCCCCCCCTTCAAGGCCCCCCCGCCCGCCGCTGGCGCTCCGCGACGGGCATCACACGCCTGACGCCGGAACATTGGGGTAGTATCGAACGTTGCATCCTCGACGGGGCCCGAACGGCCACGCATGGGACTCCCAAGATATGACGAGCGCGGCCACCCCCCTGGTTTGGATTGGATTCACGATCTTCGTTCTAGCCATGCTGACGATCGACCTGGGCGTGTTTCACCGTCGTGCCCACGTGATTCGCACGCGCGAAGCGTTGGTCTGGACGATCGTCTGGATCGCTCTCGCGCTCACCTTCAACGTCGGGATCTACCTTTGGATGGGCAGCGAGAAAGGTCTGGAGTTTCTGACCGGCTACCTCATCGAGAAGGCCCTCTCCATCGACAATCTCTTCGTCATGATGGTGATCTTCTCTTATTTTGCCGTTCCTGCGGAGCTCCAGCACCGCGTGCTGTTCTGGGGCATCGTCGGTGCTCTCCTGCTGCGCGCGGTCTTCATATTGGTTGGCGCCGCGCTCCTGCAGCATTTCCATTGGTTCATCTACGTGTTCGGCGGGATTTTACTGGTGACCGGCATCCGTTTGGCGTTCCAGCGTGAGGGTCACGTCCACCCCGAGCGAAACCCGGTCCTTCGCATCATGAGGAAGTTCATACCCTCGGTGGCGGATTACCGGGGTTCCCATTTTACCGTGGTCGAGTCGGGCCGCCGGTATGCGACGCCTCTTCTCCTGGTGCTGCTGACGATCGAGAGCACCGACGTCGTGTTCGCGGTCGATTCGATTCCCGCGATCTTCGCCGTCACCACCGACCCGTTCATCGTGTTCACGTCCAACGTGTTTGCGATTTTGGGTCTGCGCGCTCTCTACTTCGTTCTTGCCGACGTTCTCGGCAAGCTTCGATACCTCAAGGCGGGGTTGGCGCTGGTTCTGGCTTTCGTCGGGATCAAGATGCTGATCTCCGGCGTCTACGCGATTCCCATCGGTGTGTCGTTGGCGGTGGTCGCAACGCTCGTCGCGGCCGCGATCGTCGCCTCGACTCCCTGGCGGCGAGCGAAGGCTCCCGATCTTCCGACCGGAGAGCCTCCGCTACACCCCTTGCCGAGGCGAGACTCGCGCCAGGGCGCGTAGTGCAATCCTAATGCGACGAGTGCTTCGAAAACTCGTCGATTCGCCGGCTCACTTCGCTCAGCGCGCGATCTTTGGCATAGCCGTAACGCTGCTGGAGCGTACCGACGAGCTTGTCTTGATTGCCATCGATGCGCTGTACGTCGTCGTCCGTCAGATCCCCCCACCACTCCTTGATCTTGCCGCGTAGCTCTTTCCACTGACCTTTGAAAACGTCCTGCGCCATTTCAGCCTCCTTGCGACCATATCGTCGCTAGCGGGTCAGGTGCAGCTCGGAGACGATCTCGGCACTTGGGCTTTGTGCCGAATGCGACAACGGTCGCGCCCGTTTCTACGAACGGAACTAACACACTGCCGCAGGTTTCCGTTACCAGATCGATCGTCGGAGCGGCCATAGGCCCACTTAAGCTGACCGAACAGCGGATTTCTCGGTGTTGCGGAGCGAGGCTGGCCAGGGCGTCGCGGCTCGTTTCGTCTATCGGGGTGATTCCGACGGCCTCGCCTTAGTTTGCGTTGGGTCGTCGCCGAATCTGCCGATCGTGATCGGTCGATGCCAAGACTGCGGCAGGCAGTAATGCTAAGCGCCGGAATGCACTATGGCCACGGGGGAGGATCGCTCGCGGGAAATGATTCTTCCGATGCTTCCTGAACGATGTCCAAGGAGTCGGTGCCGCTTCCGCGCGGATCGTGCTCGGGAAAGCCGGCGCCTTCGGCGTAGGCGTGAGCCAACTCCTCGCTCGACAGGTGCCGCGCGACGAGCCCGCCCGCTCGAAGGCGCGCCCGCGCGCGCATAATCAGCAGCGCGACGCCGAACCCCAAGAGCGTTGCAAAGGCTGTCACGATGGTGACCATCTTCCGCTCCCGTTTCATCCGCCCCCAATTTCGTAGTTCTGCCTAACGCCACCGACACCAGTATCCGGCCTAGGTTCCATCTTCTTCCCGATTGACTGGTTCGAGCTGCTCCAACACCGCGCGCGAATGAGTCGGATCGATCGCGGTCTCGGACCAGGGATAGAGCTCCCTCTCTTCGAGTTGGCATTGGGAGATGAGCAGATCCAGAACTTCGCGCATCGCATGCTCATCGGCCGTTCCGGACGCCAGCGAGGCGCTCACGGTAGCCATGGCTCTCTTGATTTCCGCGTGACCCGAGCGCACGGCCGCGCATGCCTCCGGCCGCGCAGCATCGAACGCGGGCAGGATCCACTTCTCCTCCGCATCGAGGTGGGCGAAAAGATGCTTGCGGAAGATGAACCAGCTGGCTCGACACTCGTCTTGTTCCGAGCAATGTAAGAGCGACAGCGCGTGACGTCCACAGGTCTCGATGCGAGCATGGTCGAACGTCAGCGCGGCGCAGAGCCCGGACAAAGTGGATTGCGATGCACTCGACATGATCACCTCGTGGCGCGTCCGCGCCCCATGAGTTTAGAACGGTCTGCCCAGCATGAAGCCGCCAATCAGCTCGACTCGAACCTAAGTCAGGCGGTCTTCACCGACCGAGCTGTCTCACCCATCTCCTTGGTGATCGATTGCCGGCACTCGCGAAAACCGACCCAAGGATCGCGGCGCAAGCGCCCGAGCCGCTCACGCAAGTTGCGAACGCCGAACGCGTCCGGCGGCGTGTCGGCGATTTCCGACCACGCGATGGGGGTCGAAACCGGTGCACCGGGACGCGCTCGCGTGGAATACGGTGCGACCGCGGTCGATCCGCGTGCATTGCGGAGGTAATCGACGAAAATCTTCCCCGCGCGCAGGTGTTTGGCCATGGTAGGCACGTATTTGGCCGGATCGTTTCGGCTCATCCGCTCCGCGATGGCGAGCGAAAACGCTTTCACCTCGTCCCAGCTGTTCTTGCGCGCGAGCGGCACCACGACGTGCAATCCTTTGCCTCCGGTCGTCTTGAGAAATGACGAGAGTCCGAACGAGTCGAGGATCTCACGTACGGTGCGCGCCGCTTCGACGACGGCCTCCCATGGCACGGCAGGACCCGGATCGAGATCGAAAAACATCCGATCGGGCAAGTCCGGCTTGTCGGCGCGCGATCCCCAGGGGTGGAGCTCGAGCGTGCCGAATTGAATCAACGTCACCAGATCCTTCACGTCTTTGACCGCGAGATACTCGGCCATCTTGTGTTGCTCGGGCGCGAGCACGGTTCGAACGGCGCCGGCGGTGCCCCGGCTCGAATGCTTCTGGAAGAAGCACTTGGTCAACCGGGGGCCACGGAATGTCTGGTGAATGCCCTTGATGGCGGCGTGTGGGTCGAGACCTTCCGGACATCGAATGACGCTGAGTGGCCGCCCGACGATGTGAGGGAGAATGCGGTCGGCCATGTCGAAATAGAACTGCGCGAGCTCGGCTTTTGTGATCCCGGTATCGGGATAAAGCAGCCGATCGGGGTGCGTGATCTCCACCCCCGCGAATTCGACCCGCTCCTGCTTGTCGCGCCGCATCGTGGCAACCATGCTTCGTACTTGGGGTAGCCAAGTCACGGCCACCCCTGGGACCTTCGCCCCCCCAGAATCAGAGGGCTCACAGAGGGCGGCAGGGGTCAACTTGACGCGAGACCGCCTCCGCTCTACACCGCCGCCGAAATGTTCGAACGCCGGTCCAAAATCGTGTGCACCATCGGTCCGGCGAGCGACTCCGGCGAAGCGCTCGAGCGGCTCATCCGCGCGGGGATGGACGTCGCGCGCCTGAATTTCTCGCACGGCAGCCACGAGGAACACGCCCGCCGCCTCCAAAGGCTGCGGGAGGCGGCGACCCGCTGCAAAAAGCCGGTCGCGGCGTTGCAGGACCTGTGTGGTCCCAAGATTCGAACCGGCTCCTTTCCTCGAGGAGCTTACGTGCTGCCGCCCACCGGCGAAGTGGCGCTCGTCGAAACCAAGCACGGGGTTTTGGCCGAGGAAGACACGATCCCCATCCAGTACGAAGGGCTCGCCCAAGACGTTCAGCCCGGCGACGCCATCCTGATCGACGATGGCCGCGTCGGGCTTCGCGTGCACCGCATCGAAGCCGGCCGCGTCGTTTGTCAGGTCGTGCAGACGGGCACCGTCCGCGACCAGGCCGGCGTGCACCTGCCCTCGCGTAGCGTGCGCATCTCCACCCTGACCGAGAAGGACAAGGCCGACCTTTCCTTCGGGCTGTCGCTCGGCATCGACTACGTCGCGCTGTCCTTCGTCCGTAAGTCGGACGACGTTCGCCTGGTGCGCGAGATCTGCGAAGCTTGGGGCCGACCGACACCGATCGTCGCCAAAATCGAGACGCCCGCCGCGGTGGACGACCTCGAAGGCATCATCGCCTCGGCCGACGCGATCATGGTGGCGCGCGGCGATCTCGGCGTGGAATTTCCGCCCGAGCGCGTGCCGGTGATCCAGAAACAAATCCTCGGTCTCTCCCGCATGTACCAGAAGCCGGTCATCGTGGCGACCGAGATGCTGCAGTCGATGGTTCACGCGACTCGCCCCACGCGCGCCGAAGCCAGCGACGTCGCCAACGCCGTCTTCGATGGCACCGATGCGGTCATGCTCTCCGCCGAGAGCGCCACCGGCGATCATCCCGATCTCGCGGCCTCGATGATGTCGCGGATCATCATCGAGACGGAGTCGAGCCCATTCTACGCGCCGCCGTCCTCACCCGCCGGCGACGCCGTCACGGTGCCCGAAGCCATCGCGCGCGCGGCCTGTGCCGTGGCACGGGAGGTCAAAGCCCGGCTTCTCGTGGCGTTTACCGAGACGGGCTCGACGGCGCGGTTCGTGTCCAAAGCCCGACCGCACGTGCCCATCCTCGCTTTTTGTCCCAACGAAACCACGCGGCGCAGGCTCGCCCTCTACTGGGGGGTAGTCCCCCAGGCCATCGAGACCCTCAAGGACGCCGATGCGATGGTCGAGCGCGCCAACGCATTCGTATTGGGCAATGGGCTCGGTTCTCCAGGCGACAAGATCGTGGCGGTGTTCGGCGCGCCGATCGGCGTTTCGGGAACGACCAACTCCATTCGCGTCCGTGTCTTGGAGTAGACCGCTCAGAAGACGCCGCGCGAGTAGCCGAGCTGGAACGTGAACCCGGTGGTGGTCCATGCCTGCAGCGCTTTCAGCTCTGCGAGGATCCCGGAATCATGATCGAGCGCGTACATGAGCCCGAATCCCAGAGTCCCGAACGGAATGCCCGCTTTTCTCCACGCCGTGAGCGACGTGTTGATCGGCCTTCCGGTGGGACCGTTCTGTTCCCAGACCTTGACGTCGACCTTGGCGTCGAACTGGCCAGCCCCGACCCCGCCGAGAATGTAGGGACGAACGCCGAGCGCGATGAAAGGCTCGTTCACCAGCCAATACGCGACACGCGCTTCGATATGGGCCGGAAAGAACGGCTTGTCCTGTGCCGGGCCGCCTCCGATCGCATATCCGACGCGTGCTCCGATCGAGACTCTGGAGGCAACCACATGATCGAACGCCAGTAGAAAGCGGGTCGTCGACGGAGCGAACCCGAGCGCGATTTCGTCGCTGTTATTCTGCACCGTTTGTGGCTGGCCGACGCCGTACGGTTGGCCGTCTCCGTCGTAGCAGCTGTACTCGGCACCTTCGTAGCAAACGTTCGTCGCCGCCGGCAGAAGAAGCGCGTCTTGCTGAATGGCGCCGCCGAGCCAGTTCTTCTTGGCGGCCGCGCACACTCCCTTCTTGCACCACTGCCCGGCGTCGCAGCCCGCGTCCGATTCGCATTTCGATTCGATCTCGCGCGCCGTGCAGGTGCCGTTCTGACAGACGGTCGATTCGCACTCGCCACCATCTTCGCAACTGAAGCCCGGCCCTTTTTTCTTCTGCGACTCGCAACCGGGAAAGCCCGGCGGACAGTCGACGGCTCCAGGACCGGAACATTTCGTCGGTGCCGGTTTGCCGGGAAGGTGCGGGGGCTCTCCGGCGAGCTGACCCTTGATCACGACCTTGTGAGGCGCGTTTTTGGTGCCGCTCGTCGCGATCACGTCACCGTTCGGGCTGAGCGCCTGAATGTAGTACTTGAGGTCGCCGGTGGTCGTACCGACGTCGACACACGGGATTTCTGCCCCGTAACCGGTCTTGGTCCGCCTCATGTCGACCGATTTCCAATCGGTGGCGCCGAAGGGCCTGTATCGAATCTGCACCTTCGCAGGGCTGAGCCCATCGGGCATCTCGGCATAGATCGGTACCGGCGTGAGAATCGCCTGCTCGGCTGGCGGCGTGTGGGAGATGTTGTCTCCGCCGCCAGAAGGCGCCGCGGGGGGCGAAGGGCCCGTCGGTGCCCCAGCTGGCGGGGCGGTCGCCCCCGGGGCCGTGGCGCCCCCTTTGGCGGCGGCAAAGGCCTGTTCGATCTCCGGCGTCCCCAACTCCTTCGGAATCGTGATCGAGGGGTCGGCCTGCAGCGCCTCCGAGAACTGCGCCTTGGCTTCGTCGACCCTGGACGCGACGACATAAACGATACCGAGGTCACGGTGGACTTGGGCGACGACGTTCGGTGAGCATCCCGTTTTGCCGCACAGCGCCAGCGCCTGCTTCAGCTTTTTTTCGGCGTCGCCAAACTTCATCGCGAGATAGTCGTTATCGATCGCGTCGCGATCGAGCCGCATGGCGGCCGCGTCCTTGGGCGCTCCCCAGGCGGGAGCGACGCGAAGCGCGAAGGCCATGGCAAGCCCGACAAGAAAGACCAGATTCGGCAGACGACGGCCCACGAGCACTCTCCAAAAAAGGAACGAAACCGGCCTGCGCGTGGAGGCTACAGCCGGCGCCCA
>DASWDH010000175.1:0-8790 GCA_036395495.1 Polyangiaceae bacterium | reverse complement strand
CGTGCGCATCTGCTTCGGCGATTACGATCGCGAGCTCGCTCTCGTAGCCGAGCTCGAGCGACCCAACGACAAGGGCGAGCACGACATTATCGCAGTCGGCCGCCTCAGCAAGCTCCCCGGCAAGCATCGCGGAGAGTTCGCGGTGTTGGTGAGCGACCAGTGGCAGAATCAAGGGCTCGGTTCGGAGCTTCTGCGTACGATCGTGCAGATCGCGAAGGACGAGGGGCTCGGCGGGCTCGGCGCGGACATTCTTCCCGAAAATGTCGAAATGCAACAAGTGGCGCGCAAGAACGGCTTCTCCTTGGACAAGCGCTACGAAGAACAACGCGTCGTCGCCGGTTTGAGCCTGCCCGGCACCGTGTCGAATCATGTGTGAGGGCGACGACCCTTGGCACACTCGACACGGAGGCTCCGCACTCGCCGCGCTGGCGTTGACCTGCGCCTGCGCACCGCTGGCGACCTTCGGACGGTCACCGGATGACCGCTGCCCCATCTGGCTGTTCCGGAGCTCGCTCGGGTAGCTTCAACGCTTGATCACCTCGGTTGATGGCTGTGGCCAAGAGGGTCGGGTTTCCGTGGTACGTTGCTGGAATACCGGTGATGTCGAGCTTGTCTCCCACCTTGAGTGCGATGGCATTGGAGTCGAAGAACGCCTTCGGACCCAGATCGACCGAGATCACGCCGTACTCGGCAGGCATCATGACGTGCAGACCACCGAACGCGGCGTCATTCGCGCGCACATCGTCGATGGTCAGAATCTCGCCGCCGACGCGGGTCTTGGATCGAAAATCATAGGCGCGTTCGGCTGTCGGCTCGTCCCTCGGTGGCTGGGGGGGCGGCACGCGCGGCAAGCACGCGGAGATGAGGACCGATGCGATGGCCACGCCTGCCGCGATCGTCGGTCGCGATCGCTCGGTCGCTCCAAGCTGGGTGATTGCGCGTACCATGGCGGACCTCCTCGCCAGGCACTCGCAACCATCATGCCGAACCGAAGCGCGTGAGCAGACTACACCCCGTTCTCCACCCGAACGGCCACCTCGACGCCCTGTCGGATGCTCTGGGTCACGGTGCAGAAATCCTCGAAAGTACGAAGGCAGCTCGTCAGCGCCGGGTGATCCGGGGGACAGGTTCGCGTGGAGGGTCACGTCGACCTTTCCGATGCGAAGGCGGCGTGATTCATTGCGAACGATTTCCACCTCGACGTCGGCCCTTACCCCGGCCGCGACGATGTTCTCCTTCTTCAAACAGAACACCAGACTTGCCGACAGACAGTTGCTGGGGACTTTCCCGTGAAGCAAGCGTTTCTTGCTCTGCTCCAAGCCGATGACTGACTGGGGCAATTGCAGACGTAGCTCCGCAAAGGGTCATCGGACGTGAATCACATTCTCGTCGCCTCGGCAGCAGGGATCGGTTCGGGGGCAGTCGCGATGGGTGCATTCGAAGCGGAAACTGATACGGTCCGGCGGCATCCCAGCGAAGGGCCCCAAAATCGTTTCGTATCGGCCGAGCCCGGCGATGGCTCCTCCGACCGGGAGCATGGGGATCGTGGCGTCAGCCTGGTCGTCGACGCGCCAGTGAAGTCTTCCCGGACAGTTCGTGCGAACGACGAGACGGTCGCCTGGCTGCATGCTGCCCACCCGATGTGCGCTGGACCAGACGATCGAATGCGGAACGATGTGGACGTCCAACGTTCGCGGAACCTCGACACCGAGGAGCTCGTACACGTTGCGCAGACGCAACCGGAAAAGATCGTCGAATTCTTGGTCGGTACCCGAGTCTTGGTCATCTCCGAACCACCAAAACCAGTCGCTCCCCTCGGCAGCATAGAGGGCATGATGAACCTCGGGCGCTTGCGCATAAGTGAGCCCCGCCTCCGTCACCCAGTCGCGCGCTTCGCGTAAAAGATCCCAAGCGCGGTTCTCTTCCGGCTCGCCAATCCAGGTGCCGAGGTCGACACCTGGCGCGGACCCCTTTTCGTCGATCCAGGAGCCGGTGAAGAGTTCGAGCAGTTCCGGTTGCTCGCTCACGGGGTGGCCGGGGAGCACGCGCGCCGCGTTGCCCTCGAGGTATTCGGAGAACGTCACCGTCTCGATCTCGGGATCATTTTCGAGCAACCGATACAGCGCATGGAGGAAGGGGCGGGCATCCTCGCGGTAGGCGCCCCAGGCGTTCTCTCCATCGAGGGCGACCGTGAGGATGCGGTCGGCGCGCGTGCCGTCGGACCGGGCGTACGCCCGTCGCATCTCTTCCAAGAACATGTTCGCCGCCGTTTCGTGATCGGGTTCGCGACCGAGCTCGAATCCGATGCGATCGGACGGGCGGCTCGCGCGAAAAAAAATGCTCGTTCGCCCCTCCGATGACGCCAGACGGTACGGTTGACAAAGGACATCCGGATCGTCGACGCGGTATCCGCGTCCCGATCGAGCCAGCACACCCTCATCGCTCGCGATCCAAGAAACGCCGTGCCCTGCGAAGAGGGGCACCGCGAGCTCAGATACCGCTCCTTCGGAGGGCCACATTCCCCGCGGTCGTCGACCAAAGAGCTTGGCGTAGAGCTCGGCGGCGAGCGCCACCTGCGCTTCCGCATCCTCCGGATGCGCGAACCGCCGCGGGAGCGCGGTGCCCGGGCGATCGAGGGTCGCCCGATCGGTGTCGATGAGAAGAGGCAGGATGGGATGATAAAAAGGGCTCGTCGCAATCTCGATCTGGCCGCGTTCTTGAAGGGCGCGGTGGATGGGAATGATCGCGCGCAGCACCTTCAGCTGCTCGGCGACCATTGCCTCGATGTCGGCGAGGGAGAAGCCTCTGCCCTTCGCCACGAACTTCTCGACCGACGCGGTTTCGCCGGTCGGTAGCTCGACCGAGCCAAGTCGAAACTCTTCGGCGAACCAGGCGAGGTTGAACCACATCTGCAGGTCGCGCAGATCGCCCGGGCCGAACGCGTGGCGCTCACCGCGTTTTGCAAACAGCTCCGCATAGCGAGGATGTCGAAGGATCTGGTTGTGCCAGTCGGCATCGAAGAATCCGCTGAGAATGGCGTCGCGCTGGCGGTCGTCGAGCCGTTCGGCCGGTGCGAGCGTGAGCTCGAGCGCCTCGTCGGTCGCACTGTTTTCCGCGTAATCCACGATCTGCGAAAGGAGCGAACCGGTCAGGTTGAACGTGACGTGCACGTGGGGGTGCGCAGCCACACGGGCTGCCATCGCGTAGTAGTCGCGCAGCGCGTGCAGACGCACGAACGGCCTACGGTACGCACCTCGAGGCGCGGCCAGCATGTCTTTGTAGAGAGGCTGATGCTGATGCCATAGAAGGGCCAAATAGAGCCGAGGCCCGACCCGAAACGACGCGCCGGCATGCTCGGCGCGAGCACTCGGCGACGCAGCCTCCAGTGTGTACGAGACCCGATCACCGCGCTGGAAGGGTCCGAGCTGCGCGGACCAGTAACTGTTGGGCCCCCTGTTCTCGACCCAAGCCGCGTTCACCGTCGCGTCGCTCTGGCCGCCTTGCGCATGTTGGACCAAGAGCCGCACGCGAACGGATTGCCCCTGCTCGATCGGCCACGTTCCAATGCGAATCTCGACGCGCTCACCCTCCACGACGCGCACCGGCTCTCGCGGCGCGTCCGACGTCAGGTGCCAGATCACCATGTGCCTTCCTCGCCGTCGTAGCGCAGGGCTACTCCGTCCGATAGCGTCCAGATGCTCATTCGTGTTTCGGCCCTGTGGGCGTCCGAGAGACGACCCGCGCAAAGTCTGCATCCGGCACGCACGACACGCGCTTGCTGACCTCACCTGACGAAAGTTGAGGCGGAACACGGCGTCGCGGGATGTCGGCACGAAGAATGCTGGACCCACGCTACGATGAAAGTACAAGACGTGATGACCGAAGGGCCGGCAAGCATTCGATCGACCACACCCGTTCGGGAAGCCATCGACGTATTGCAGTCGCTCAACGCCCGCCATCTGCCGATCGTCGACGGCCACGGCGAGCTCGTGGGCATCCTGAGCGATCGCGATTTGCGGATGTTCTGGTCGCCCGACATAGGCAGCGAAACACGACCCGACCTGATGGCTCGTCTCGAAACACCCGTTTGTCGCGTCATGTGCACGGTGCTCTTCGCAGTTCACCCCGAGTCCGACGTGCGCGACGTCATCGATCTGATGATCGACCAAAAGATTGGCGCCGTCCCGGTCCTCGATTCCGAAGGGGGCTTGATCGGGATCGTGAGCTATGTCGACTTGCTTCGCGAACTGCGCGTCCTCGCGGCGGATGTATCGACGGAAGGCGTGGGAAACTAGGCTCGTTCGCCGGCGCCAGCGTAAGCTGCGCCACGCATGAAACGCTCCTCCCCGACCAAGTACTTCTCGGGACTCTCGGCGAACACGTTCTTGCTGGCGGCGGCCAGTCTCTTTTCCGACATCTCGACCGAGATGCTCTACCCGGTGCTGCCGGTGTTCTTGACCCAGACGCTGGGAGCGAGCGCCGCTGCCGTCGGTCTCATCGAGGGGGTGGCCCAAGCGCTGCAGAACGTCGTGCAGGGCTTCTCGGGTTGGCTCTCCGACAAGCTGCAGCGACGCAAGCCGGTCGCTCTCGCGGGCTATGTGCTCGCCGCGATCTCCAAGCCGCTCATCGGCCTCGCCACCGGCTGGACCGCGGTTTTCGCAGCCCGGTCGCTCGACAGGCTGGGCGCGGGCACTCGGTCGGCTCCTCGCGACGCGCTCGTTGCGGCATCCGCGAGCGAAGCGCATCGGGGCAAGGCGTTCGGGCTGGAAGGCTTTGGCGACAACCTCGGTGCCTTCGTGGGACCGCTGATCGCCATCGTCCTTCTAACTTCGTTCCGAATGGGCTTGCGTTCGATCTTCCTTCTGGCGGCCATTCCGGGATTGCTCGCTGCGCTGATGGTCGTCTTGGTTCGCGAGCGGCCCATCGCCGTCGCTGCAAAAGCGAAGCTCGACCTCTCCGCCCGCCGTTTTCCAAGAGGCTATTGGAGATACCTCTCCGCGATCGCCGCCTTTGGGCTCGGAAATTCCAGCAACTCGTTTCTCATTCTGCGAACGCAAAATCTGGGCGCCTCGCTCACGTCGACGATCTTCATTTATGCTCTCTACAACCTGGTCGCGGCCTTGGCCTCGTATCCGGCCGGCTACTTCTCCGATGCGATCGGCAGAAAGCGCGTGCTCCTGATTTCGTTCGTCGTTTTTCTGCTCGTCTACTCGGGGTTCGGTTTCGTTTCGAACATCGTGCTCATCGGCGCTCTCTTCGCGCTCTACGGCCTCTACCAAGGGATCTTTCGCTCGGTTGGCAAGGCGCTCGCCACCGACTTTCTCCCGCCGGAGCTGCACGCGAGTGGACTCGGTTGGTTTACCGCGACCGTGGGCGTTTCCGGACTCGTGGCCAGCGTGGTCGCCGGAGAGCTGTGGACGAGGATCGGCCCGCACGCCACTTTTCTTTACGGCGCGCTCTTCGCTCTGGTGGGGTGCGCGGCCCTTGTTCTGCTGGTGCCCCACCGCACCGCATCAACCGACTGATCGGTCGAATGCTACGGCTTGTCGGGTCCGGTCGGCGGAAGAGGTCCTTCCGCGGGGGGCTCGGCATCCCCCTGCCGAAGCGCAGGTCCAATGCCCGCGGAGTACGCACCTACTTTCGGCGGGGGTTGGTCGGGAGGCGCTACGCCAATATCGCCACCGATGATGCCGATCTCGCGATCGAGCGCTTCTTCCGCCGCGACTTTTTCTTGCTGATCTGCCCCAAGGGCAGCCCCCGCCATCGCGCCGACGGCCGCTCCGACGAGAGCCCCCGCCACGACGCCAGGTGGGCCCGCGATGAGGCCACCGGAGGCGCCTGCCGCCGCACCCGCGATGGTGCCGACGGCGGTCGTCTCCGGGCTCGAGGTCATCAGATCGGGCGCGCGGGCGGGCCGTGCGGCCGATGGCGACTTGTTCGCCGAGCCCGGTCGACGCCTCGGCTTGGCGCGACGCGATTTTTCTCGATTGGGTTCCATGGGAGATTCCGTGAGCAACGGTCATGCCTGAGCGCGATCTGTCCTCAGAGCTTCGCAGCACGCAGAAGATCGCTTAGCATTACTGCGTCGCGGTCGGGCTCGCCAGGATGCTTCTCTTGACGTAAATTGGTGGCGACGGCGCGTAAGAAAATGACGTCGAGGTCTTTCGTTTTGGTCTTAGGGGTGGCGATTCTCCTATCGTGCAGCCCGGTCGCCAATGCGATTATCGAGGGGACTGCCGCCGTCGGCACGAACGACGCGGGCGAGGCGGGTCCCTCGCCCGTCTGTGGAAATGGTGAGCTCGAACGAGACGAGTCTTGCGATGACAATGCCAACCCGACACCAGGCTGGGGCTGCAAGAACGATTGCACGGGGCCAGCCCCGGCCGTGTGCTCGGATGGCGTGGTGACCCCGCCCGAGGTTTGCGATGGCCCGCTCGCCTATTGCCAGAATTGCAGCATGATCATCGGATCCTGCGGCGACGCGACGCTACAAGGAATGGAAGAGTGCGACACGAAGGGTGCGTCGGCGACGTGCGACGCTGATTGCACGCACGTGGCGTGCGGAGACCGAACGGTGAACCGCGCCGCCAACGAAGTTTGCGATGATGGGCTCAACGACGGCACCCCCGGCAGCTGCACCGTCGACTGCTCGGATTACGTCGCCAAGCCGGCCGACGCGCGGTTCGCGAGTTGCAAGGATCTGTTGGCATCAGCGCCGGAGGGGCTGCGCACGGGTTTTTACTGGCTGCGCGCGAATGATACGGCGGCTTACCTCGCTTACTGCGACATGAGCAGCGAAGGAGGCGGATGGACGCTCGTCATGCGCGCCATCGACTGGAATTTCGACTACTACGACCCGCTCTGGTCGAACTCGACACTCGAGAATGCGATATCGTTCGACTTCGAGACGAAACACACGAGGTCGAAGTACCGCGCGTATCTGGAAGTGGCGTTCACCGAGATCCGCACGAGCGAATTGGCCGACCTCAAGGCCGGCTACATCGCGGCGGTCACCCAAC
Organism: Polyangiaceae bacterium; assembly: GCA_036395495.1. Classification (GTDB taxonomy): domain Bacteria; phylum Myxococcota_A; class Polyangia; order Polyangiales; family Polyangiaceae; genus DASWDH01. The sequence continues at coordinate 1,771 of DASWDH010000175.1, read as the reverse complement.
CGAGCGCGCTCGCTCTCTTTGGAGCCAACGGCGGCGAAGGGGTCGGGATCCCGATCGCGAGCGGTCCCGACGCCCTTGTCGATTACTTCGACGCGCGAGCGGATCCCGACGACCGCCAGTGGGGTTGCGATCAGTTCATCCATGTCGGCCTGAACCAGCACGCCCTCTTGCACGTCAACGACGGTTCTTCCACTTCGCTCGGATCAGGAACGAGCCGTCACTGCGACTGGGACGGGGGAGCTCGCTTCGGTCAGCGCGTCAACAGTTGTCACTACACCACGAGTGGCCGCGAGTGTTCGGGAAACCACCAGGGCCAGGGGTGGGGCAACTTCAACAACACCGATACGCCCCTCAGAGCGAGGCGCATCACGCAGCTGCTTTGGGTGCGTTGATCGGTAGCTCGCCAACCCTCCATGGTGGCGCTATGCTGCGCCGGGCAGGGCACGAGCATTGCCCGCCGAGTGCCCCATGAGATGGATAGCTGCTGTCGAGTGCGTCGCAGTCGTGACCTGGGCCGCGAACACGCGCGCCGATGACGTCCGTCCACCGGCGGCAACCTCGGAAGCGGCGCGATCCGCTTCCGGGACAACGCTACGGTTGCCCCCTTGTGCCGATCCCGACACCGACGGCGCCTTCGTGACGTCGACCGGCTGCTCCGGCGTGTTCGGCATCCGCGGCAGTGCGATCGGCGTGCGCGGCGTGCCCGCTGACGAGGGCTCGGGAATCATGTTCTCGGAGGAAGGAGAAGAGTTCGTGCGCCGCGGGATTTTCAGCTCGCATGGGCTGCACCGACTGGCGATCGGCGGCGGCGGCGCGGGGTTCGAAGGAACCTTGCTCGGAGGTTTGACCGGCGGATTCCGCATCCCGGTCGGCGACCGCCATGGTCCGGTGTTTCGCGCAGGTGCTCTCGGATACCTTCGCGGCAATAACGCGTTCTACGCCTCGTTGCTCGAGCTCCCCGAAATCGAGATCGGCTACCAGTACCTGCAAGGCGTAACCGTTCTCGAATTGGGTATGACCAGCGGCGCCGTGCTCGTGGGTCGTCACCGGGTAGGAGAAGCCGAGACGCGACGTCTCGGTGCGGGCCTCGAAATCGGCGCGTACGCGGCGCTGCACGTACCCTGGGTTCGCCTGGGATTGAAAGCAGTGCGACTGCCCACCAACGACGGGTTGGACTCGCCGGTCCGCGTCGCGGAAGGCACCCTTTGCGTCATTGCCAGTCCGTTCGCGATCTGCGCCGACGGACGCGCCACCGTGACCGACGCCATCACCACGCCCGGCGCACCTCCTTCCGAGGTCCGCTCGTTGTACGCCGGCCTCGCATTCGGTTTCACACGCGAGCGGTAGCATCCTCGACGGCTGACGCGGAGCACGAGAGAGTGCTCGTCGACAACGGAAGGTGGTAGAGATGATCCCGTTCATGAGGTCCTCTCGCGATGCTGAGTAGCTTGGAGCGTCTCAAGAGCTTTCGTCCGGTGGCCTACTTCTCGATGGAACTCGCCATCGACACCGCCATTCCCACGTACAGCGGCGGTCTTGGCATCCTCGCCGGCGACACCGTCCGCACGGCTGCCGACCTCGGAATTCCCTTCATCGCGATCACCCAGCTCAGCCGAGAGGGTTACTTTCGTCAGGTCATCGGAGCCAATGGCGACCAACACGAGGAACCAGTGCGGTGGTCTCCCTCCGATCGGCTCGTCTCTCTGCCGGAACGGGCAAGCGTGTCGATCGAAGGGCGCCCGGTGCTCGTCGGCGCGTGGATATACGAATG
>DASWDH010000174.1:0-3680 GCA_036395495.1 Polyangiaceae bacterium | reverse complement strand
GAGACTTTGCGACTGGCCGTCGATCTCGCACGTGAGGACGGCAGGTACAGCGCGACGATTCGCGTGGAGGGTCGCAAACAGGGTGTGCGCACGTTGCAAGCCGATGGGCCTACGTGCGAGCCGCTGTACGAGGCGCTGATGGTCTCGCTTCTTCTCTTGTTGGACGAAGACCCCACACGCGCCGAGGCGCCGCCCGCTCCGACGTTATCTCCGCCGCCGAGCACGGTCGGCGCGCCGGCAGCTACCACGGAAACACCGCCACCGCGAGAGCGGGCGACGGTTTGGTTTTCGGCCGGCGGAGCGCTCACGCACGGCTTTCCCGAAGCTTGGTCGGGCGCGCTCTTCGCCGACGTCGGGCTTCGCCAGGGTCGTTGGGACTTCTTCTTGGGAGCGGTAAGGGCACCGGAGCGAAGTCATTCGCTCGGCGTCGGCTCGGTCGCCGTGGTCGTCAGCTTTTGGGGCGGTCGGGCCCGAGGCTGTTACGCGCCTCTGGTCACCTCGGGCGGCGTTCGCATGGGCGCGTGCGCGATCCTGGTCGCCGGCTCGCTCCAGGGTGTGGGTGCCCAGGTCACCTCCCCGCAACCCGCGTTTCGCCCCTGGGCGCTCGCGGGAGCCGGTGGCGAAGGCTTCATTCCTCTATCCCGACGGTTCGGCTTGGGAATTTCGGCCGCCCTCTTGTTTCCTTGGGCTCGCGAGCAGTTCAACATCGCGCAGGGAGAGACCACGCTCGCGCCAAGGTACACGAGTGATTCGGTGGTGGGGTGGCTGGAGATGGATCTGCGTGTGCTGATTTGGTGATGGCGCGAAGGCAGTGCCTCCCTTAAACCATAGTGGGCCTTTGCAAGGTCACCCGAAGCGAATGGACTTTCGGAAAGTCTACGATGACCACGTGGCGTTCGTGTGGAGATCGCTCCGGCGGCTCGGCGTCGGCGAATCTGCGATGCACGATGCAGTGCAGGAAGTTTTCATGATCGTTTATCGCCGCCTGCCGGAATTCGTCGAGCGAGCATCGATCACGACGTGGCTGTTTCGCATTTGCATGGGCGTGGCGCGCGACCATCGCCGGCGCGCCCACGTGCGCCGCGAGGTATTCGACGATTTCAATTTCGAGCTGCGGATCGATCCAGCCGACGACGCTGCACGCGTCGCGGAGCGGCGCGAGGACCTCGCGCTTTTCGACGCGGCGCTCAGCAAACTCGACTTCGACCAGAGCGCGGTCTTCATCCTGTTCGAGCTCGAAGACATGTCCGGCGAGCAGATCGCCGATGTGCTGGCCGTCCCGCTCGGTACCGTCTATTCGCGCCTCAGGCTCGCACGGCAAGCGTTCCGCCGAGCGGTGCTCCAGCAGTCGGCACGCGCATGGAACCGACCGGCCCCTGCGGAGGCAACATGAAAGATCCCCGGCGTTGGATCGAAGATCCGACTGAGCTCGACGACGCCGAACACCGGGCGCTCGTTGCGGGACGCAACATTCGTCCCCAGAACGACACGGTCGAGACCATGTGGACCGCGCTGGCGGCGAAGTTACCTTTGGCCGGCCCCACAGCGGGAAGCGCCGGTGCCGCCGGTGCCGTCGGAACGATCAAGGCGGCGCTGATAGGAATGGGCCTGGGCTCTTTGGTGATTGCGGGCAAGATTCTGATTGCAGCGACGCCGAGCACGCCGGTCACGGCCTCGTCCGGATTCGACCCAAGCGCCAGCGAGGTTCTCGGCTCGCCCCACGCACCCCTGCCGATGGCGACCGAGCCTCGCGACGAAGCGCCACCGCCGGATCCCGGCCCGGCGGCCACGCTGCCGCAGCCCAAGGTGTCGCCGCCATCGTTGCTCGGCGGCGGCCGCCGCGACGAGCGTCTGCCCGAACCAGCTTCGCTGCCCGAAAAAGGCTCGCGCTCGCCTCCGGCGGAGCAAGCGTACGCGGCCTCGCCTGCGACCACGGTGGGTTCCGCCGTAGCGATGACGACAGAAGATGCGCGTCAAGAAAGCTGGCTCGTCGCCAGAGCACGAGAGGCTCTTCGTGCCGGTCAGGCGTCGGCCGCTTTTGCGTTGCTCGAACAGACGCGCCAGCGTTTTCCCCAAGGGGTTCTTCTTCAAGAACGAGAAGCGCTCACGATCGAGGCGCTCGTCCAACTCGGCCAACGCCGAGCCGCGCTCGAGCGCGCGAGTGCTTTTTCGCGCGACTACCCGACGAGCCCCCATCGGATGCGGGTGCAAGCGATCGTGTCGGCACCCTAACTGTTGGGGTAAGTGCTAGGGTCATTCCGCCAGACCGGCGGGCAGCCGAGCCGAGCGCGGCGGAGTTTTCACCGAAAATCGTGTCAACGAGGGACCGATCGCGTCGACGACTTGGAGTCCGGCGCCACCGATGGCCGACATCATCAGGTTGATCACCTGCGCCGCCATGCGCAAGAACGGGTTCGTCGAAAGTGCCACGACGACGTGTCGAACGGCACCGCGCGGCCGGTCCTTGGAACGTTGAATCAGATGGTGCCTGGCGTCCGCGTCCCAGCTCTTCAAACTGCGCCAATCGTGGATGATGAGGAGCCCGCCAAGCTGCTCGAGCTCCTCGCGGTGCGCGCGCAACACCGAGTCCACGCGCAGGGTCATCGCTTGCGTACCTTCGAGGGTCGCGTGCTCGATGTACGACTGAGTCACGAACGCACCCGGTTCCGTGTACCAGATGTAGCCGCTGGAGATGGCAAGCTGCACCGGCCAGTGAGCGAGCGGTGTTTGCGGAGGAGGAGGAAACATGGGGTCGGCGACGCAGACGCGTCTCGAGTTCGCCGGAGGGGTGCGACGGTCCTGAACGCTGCTCGAAGCGTCTGTCAAGTCTACGCCGGACTCGTTCGACGGACCAGCGCCGCCTCCCCCTACGTCCCCCTTCCGCCTACATTTGGGGTGACCGGACGCGGCGACGGCTACCCGCCGAGATGGGCGATGAATTCCGATGAGGGCATCGGCTTCGAGAACATCGGATAATCGTACTTGAGGGCGTTCTTGTGCTCCTCGCTCGAGGTCGCCGCAACGCAATCGGTGAGCGTGATGACGTCGAAGCCGTGCTCGTAGGCCGATCGCATCGTCGATTCGACGCAGCAATTGGTCAGAAACCCTCCCAGCGCGATTGTCTTGATTCCCTTGCTGCGCAAAATGAAGTCGAGGTTCGTGCTCGCGAAAGCGTCGAGCCCGCGTTTGCCCTCGACCACGATGTCGCCCTGCTTCGGCTCGAGATCCTCGACGATGGCGGCGCCCCAGGATCCCTTGACGAAAGCTTTGCCGTCGACGACCCCCTTCAGGATCCCGTAGGGACGCGGGCTGAGCTCGGCATAACCTTCCGCAAACGTAATCGGCGTGTGCATGATGGTGGCGCCCTTGCGGCGAGCCTCGTCGACGAGCTTGACGGTGTTGGGCAGCATGTTCGTTTCGCCCATGACCTGGCTGACGGCCCCGTGCAAAACGCCGCCTTTCGAAGTGAAGTCGTTCTGGTATTCGATGAGAACCACGGCAGTTGTCGAGGGATCGATTTTCATGGCGTCCTCCCTTCACTAGCATTACTGCCGCAGACTTCTCGCTACCAGATCGATCATCGGAGCGACTTCTGCGGCCACTCAAACTGACCGGACAGGCAGATTCTCGGTTCGGCGAAGCGTGGCTGGCCGGGCCTTGCGGCTGGTTTTTTTCGAATG
>DASWDH010000173.1:0-3387 GCA_036395495.1 Polyangiaceae bacterium | reverse complement strand
GGCAGGACCAGCTGGTCGTATTCAAAGACGGCGCACTGCTCGACGTCGACTAGCATTACTGCCGCAGTCTTGGCATCGGCAGATCACGATCTGCAGATTCGGCGCCGACCCAACGCAAACTACGGCGAGGCCGTCGGAATCACTCCGATATACGAAACGAGCCGCGACGCCCTGGCCAGCCTCGCTCCGCAACACCGAGAAATCCGCCTGTTCGGTCAGTTGAAGTGGGATTATGGCCGCTCCGACGATCGATCTGGTAGCGGAAATCTGCGGCAGTAGTGCTACCTCGGCGGAGTCTCTTGGCATGTTCCGGCGCATAGACCGGAGCAACAATCAGGGCCTGCTGCGCACGTGATCCCCGTCAACCTGCAGGGTAGGTCGCAGAAGCCACCCGAGCAGAACCTAGAGCAACACTGGCTGCCCGCGCCGCAGCGCGATCCGGTCACCCCGCAGCTTGCCAGGATGCTCGCGTCCGTCGTGCCGCTACCGGGTGCTCGACACGTCGAGGGAGAGCCCGTGCAGTTGAAACTGCAGCACTCGGCATCCTGACCGCACGACGAGCCATCTCCGTGGCACGGGATTTGGCACACGTAGGTGCCGCTCGCATTGGGCAAGCAGACTCCCTTGCAGCAGTTGGCGTCGCTCGCACAGGGTGCGCCCTGCGCACGGCACTGGTTGGGATCGATTTTGCACCGCTGGGTGGCCGCGTCGCACCCATAACAGCAACCCCCGCCTGGGTCCGAGGTGCAAACGTCGCCCGGCTCCCGGCAGAGGGCGGCGGGATTGAGGTCGCATGTCCCGGCGATGCAAACGTTCGAGCAGCACTCGGCATTGGCCGTGCAGGTCTCTCCGCGAACGTGGCAAAGACCACCGCCGCAGACTCCCCCGAAGCAGCCGAGCGAGCAGCAGTCATAAGCCTCGGAACAAGCAACCCCGTCGACGAAACAGTACTCGCTGCATTCCATCTCCGACCCAGTCGACTCTTGCACGCAGCGACCGCTGCAGCAGGAGCTGCTCTTGCTGCATTCGACCTCGGGTTTGCTGCAGACGTTGGGATCGACGCAGGCTCCGTCGATGCAGAATCGAGAACAGCAGTCGACGGACTTCGTGCACGGTGCTGCGTGCGGTGCGCAGGTGCCCACTCCGTCGCCGGCGGTTCCGGTCGATCCCACCGTCTCGTTCGCCGCATCGGCCGGTGGGGATTGTCGCAGCGAGGGGAGCACTTCGCCCACGCTCCGATCCGTCGAACATCCGGCGGCCCACGCCGCGCAGACGAGCACGACGCATCCAAGTGTTCCCCCGAAGTGCAGCCGTGTTGGCGCAGGTGGATTCGGAACCATCGAAGCTGTCTCCGGTTCGAGCGAGGTAACCAGGAGGACGAAGCGATAGCGTGGTCGATCCCGCGTCATTTCGCTACTCCATCGCGCATGCGACGGTTCGCTGGTCGAGCTCTCGCTATGTTCTCATTGCACGATTTCTCTTGCGCGGAATTTTGGTGCGTGTGTCTCCATGCCCATCAACCCCGGCGACCCGGCAGGAGCGCGGGGCGGCTGGCCTGGGGCGATGACGTGATGCCGCGATGAAGGACGAGTCGCCGACCGGCATTTCGGCCGGCACCATGCGCGGCGGTGCGAGCGGGACCCATCGTGCGCGTGTGCCGGACGTGAGGATGGCGCTTTCGATAATAGGTCTCGAGATCGGCGTCGCCGATCCACACGAGGCCGTGTTCTTTGTTTTTCTTCGTGTCCGCTTGCAGCTTTTCGCGGAAACCCTCCATCACGCCGGCCAGATAGGTTCGGCGATCGCGGTCTCCTCGAATGCCGAGCGTACGCTTGTGATCGCGCCACAGGTTCTGGGCCGACTCGGTGAGAAAAGCGTGAACGTAGGTGGCCATCTCGAGGTTGGCGAAGGTGCCGCAAATTTCCAGAACGTGCCCCCGCTTCTGCTCGAGCGGTCGATAGACGGGCACCCAGATGGTTTCGACGAAGAAGTGCTCGCCCAAGATGATCGAGAGCAGCCGTTGGCTTTCCGTGATCCGACCGGAAGGCACGCCGAGGTGACGAAATTCGTATCCTTGGCGAGAGCCGATCGTGCTGGCCTCGATGTTGTACTTGAGCATGAGCTTCTGGGCGAGACTGGTGGCAGCCTGCGCCTCGTGCACGTTCGAGCTCTCCGCGAGCGCGAGCAGTTGCGAGATCCGCTCGAGGATCTTCCTTTGCTCCTCCCGATGTTCTGCGAGCTCCGGTTTGCCGCCCCGCGGAACGCCGGAAGCTTGCGCGTCGATCCCGAGCTTGTCGCACACCTCTCGAAACGCCGGGCCGTGGGCCGGCTCGGCGGTGCGCCCCAGAATCTCGTGCACGTATTGGTGCGCCATTTCGTGCTTCAGGACTTCGAGCACCGTTCCCCATGGCTGCGAAACCAGCAATGGGCGGGACATCTCGACCGTGCGCCGCGCCAGATCCCACTGGCCGAGACGCCGCTCGCTGTCGGTCAGCCGGATCTCTGCCGCACGAAGCGCGCGTTTGAAATAGGCGGCATTCAGGTCCTGGTAGCTCGCGCGAAGCTCGCGCAAGAGAGCCGCTTCGAGCTCGACCGTCAGCCGTCGCGCCTCGTCGCCACACAGCATCTCGGACGACTCAGCCGAGGCCCACGAGATCGCCCAGCGAATAGCGACCGGGCTTTTTTCCGATGAGCCAGCGCGCCGCACGCAAGGCGCCTCGCGCGAACAGATCGCGCTGCGTCGCGCGATGGGTGATTTCGATGCGCTCGCTTGGCCCGAGCAGGTGGATCGTGTGATCGCCGATGACGTCGCCGCCTCGGATCGCGAAGACCGAGAGCTCGTTCTTTTTGCGCGCGCCGGTGACCCCCTCTCGCCCGTGACCCAACACCAGGTCCTTGCGCGCCTCGCGGACGGCTTCGGCGAGCCGCAGAGCGGTTCCGCTAGGAGCGTCGATCTTCTGCCTGTGGTGGGTTTCGACGATCTCGACGTCGAACTCGTCGCCGAGGGCAGCGACCGCGAGGCGCGCCATCCGGGCGACCGCTTCGATCCCGAGGCTCATGTTGGGAGCCCACAGCACGGGGACAACTTCGGCGGCCTCGCTCAAGGCCGCCGCGCCGGAGGGATCGATGCCGGTGGTGCCGCTGACGAGCGCGACGCGCGCTCGCTTGACCGCACGGGCCAGCGCCGGAATGGCCGGAGCTGCGGAGAAGTCAATCGCAATGTCCGCCCCGAGCAGGCCAACGGCGTGATCGGCGGTGACCGAAACGCCCAGATGGCCGATGCCTGCGACTTCACCGACGTCGCAACCTTGCTGGACTTCGTTGACGGCGGCGATGGCACCGACGATCTGTGCCTCGCGCGTTTCGTGCACGAGACGCACGATCGCC
>DASWDH010000172.1:0-10063 GCA_036395495.1 Polyangiaceae bacterium | reverse complement strand
GTGACCCCCAGCTGGCCCATGCGCGCGAGGCGCTGGGCGAGAGTTTGCGCGAGCTCGGCCTGCGTTGCGGCGCGGATGGCTTTCATCGAGGCGACGATCCCGCCCCCACGACGGGCAAGATCTTCGTAGGAAGCGCCGGCCATCCGCTGGACGTATTCGTCATGCCGCGATCCGACGAAAGCAGCGTGCGTGTGTGCGTCGCATAGACCGGGCGTCAGTACGCACCCGGGCGCATCGACCACAACCGGAGCTCCCGCCGCGGCTTGCAGAAGCTCCGCTCGTCCGGCGACGAGGCGGATCAAGCCATGCTCCACCCACATGCCCGCATCGGTGAGCGTCCCGAGCGGCTCATCGCTCGAGCTACGCGCCGGATCACAGGTGACGACCCGCCCCGCGAGCGCCACGAAAGCACTCATCCAACCGTCAAGCCCCGCTTTTCATCGATGCGTCGGCGGACCTGTTCGCTTTTCGGCCCTCCGACGATCGCCGAGAGGCCTTCGCGGCTCGTGATCGGGCGAGGTGGGCAGAGGCGACGAAGGCGCAACAGGCGGGTGACCGCCTCCATGCACCGCTCGCGGAAACGGGGCTGCCTCTCGGCGGCATGGGTGAGAGCTTCGTGAACGCGGCCCTGAGCCTCCTCGTCGCTGCACACGAGAACGGCGTCGCACCCGGCCCAGACCGCCTCGACGGCGGCCTGCTCGATGGAGAATCGGGCGGTGATCGCCTTCATCTCGAGGTCGTCGGAGAAGAGCACCCCCTCGAAGCCGAGCTCCGCCCGAAGCAGACTGGCGCAGATGGATCGCGAGAGCGATGCGGGGACACCGTCATCGATGCGTTCGTACACGACGTGCGCCGCCATGAGCGCCGCCACGCCCGCGCCGATCGCCGCCCGAAAGGGGGGCAGCTCGACCTGATCGAGACGGCTACGAGGGTGGGGGACCACAGGCAGATCCAGGTGGCTATCGACGCGCGTGTCACCGTGCCCGGGGAAGTGCTTGCCGCACGCCAGCATGTTCGCATGCTGCAGACCGCGGATGAATGCTACCCCGAAACGCATGACCGTCCGAGTGTCGGAGCCGAAGGCGCGATCACCGATCACCGGATTTTCCGCCTGCGTGTTTACGTCCAGAATCGGCGCGAAGTTCAAGTTGAAGCCGATCGCGGCGAGCTCGAGCGCCACGGCTCGCGCGGCCGTGGCCGCCAGCTCGAGGTCGCCGAACGAAGCGAGCTCGCGCATGGGGGGGAGGGCCAGCGCAGGCGCGGGAAGCCGAATGACCCGCCCGCCTTCTTGGTCGATGGAGATGAACGGCGGCAGATCGCGCGGCGATGCCTCGAGGATCGAGGCGCAGAGGTCGGCCGCCTCGGGCACGCTCGGCAAGTTTCGCTTGAACAGGATGGCACCGCCCCGCCTTTTGGCGGAGAGTTCCCCAGCGAACGACGGCGGGAGCGTCGTCCCCGTGAAGCCTCCGACGATCAGTTGACCGACCAGATCGGGGATCTTGAAGTCAAGCTGCATCTTCTTTCCGAGCTTAGCAGTCCTGTGTAAAAACTTGGCTATGAGAGATCACGATCACCGATGGACAGGGTAATTTGGCATGGGGCGGTCATCGCGATCGCTCTCTTGGCGTCGTCCTGCGTGAAGAGCGACTCCGAGGAAAGCAGAGAGCTTGTCGGATCCGAGCGGCAGGAGCGAAAGCCCAAATATCGGCGTCGCGTTCACTCCAAGCGCGAACCTCCGCCGGTCGCGCGGCCGACCAAGTCCATGAGCGTCGCCGAGGCGAAGCGCTATCTCCTTCGACTGGTCAACCGGGATCGAGAAGCCGAGGGGCTCGAGCCGGTCGCCTGGGACGCAACGGCCGAGCGAGCCGGCCAGGAGCACGCCGAAGACATGGCCCGCCGCGGATATACGGCGCACTGGGGCAGTGACGGCTCGGTACCGGAGCAGCGCTACAGCGCCGCCGGGGGAACGGGAATGGTCCAGGAAAACGCCGCTTGTTTTCCCGATGGGGTCGAACGGCAGATCGACGGCAGCCCCGTGGTGACGGCCGAAGAGGTCGAAAAGATCGAACACGCCTTCATCAGCGAGAAACCGCCCCACGACGGACATCGAAAGAACATCCTCACGCCCTGGCACAACCGGCTCGGAATCGGTTTGGCACAGCCGGTGGGGGTCCCCATCCCGTGTGTGGCCCAGGAGTTCGTCGACGATTATGGAAACTACAGCTCGCTGCCTTCGTCGGCGAGCGTTGGACAGACCGTGCACGTCGCCGGCACGATGACTGCGCCGGCGACGTTCGGCGGGATCGGGATCGCGCGCATCGCGCTCCCCAGCGCCAAGAGCGCCGCCGAGCTCAACGAAACGCACACCTACGCCGTGCCGCGGCCGTACGTCACCTATTTTCCCAAGGGCTACAAGACGCCGATCACCGTTCAGACGGACGGGAATCACTTTTCGATCAAAGTCCCGCTCGACGACAATCGGCGTCCGGGCATTTACGAAGTGAGCGTCTGGGCCACCGTCCCCGAAGATCCCGACCTCACCATGGTGGGCCTGCGCACCATCGTCGTAAAGTAAGGGCGTGGGTCAGGAGGCGGAAAGCTTGGGCTTCGAGCTTTGCGCAACGGGAACCGCGGGCTGAGTCCCGCCGCCATCGGCCTTGCCGTTTTGCGACGTGCTCGCCACGTCGTTTTGCGCGGCGAGCGCGAGCTCCTTTGCGTACTCGGCGATGCGTTCGGCGTCTTCGCCTTCGACCATGATGCGCAGCTTCGGTTCGGTCCCGCTCCAGCGCACGAGCAAGCGGCCGGCGTCGCCCAGCGCTTTCTCGACCTTCGCGCAGAGCGCCGAGAGCTGCGGCATCTGCTCGATCGGTCTGCGTTCGGCGAGCGTCACGTTCTCGAGAACCTGCGGCACCCGCTCCATCGCGCGTGCCGCCAGCTCGGAGAGCGGGCGCTTTTCGCTCAGCATCGCGTCGAGCACCTGCAGGGCGGCGACGATGCCGTCTCCGGTCGACGCGTGTTCGAGAAAAACCAAGTGCCCCGACTGCTCGCCGCCGAGGTTGTAGCCGCCGGTGCGCATGGCTTCGACGACGTAGCGATCGCCGACCGCGGTCCGAATCATTTTTCCGCCGGCGCGCTGAATGGCGCGGTCGAGACCGAGGTTGCTCATCACCGTGGTGACCAGGGTGTTTTTCGCAAGACGCCCCGCGCGGATCATGCGCGTTGCGCAGAGGGCCATGAGGACATCACCGTCGACGATGCTGCCGTTCTCGTCGATGATGACAACTCGATCGGCATCTCCGTCGAGCGCGATGCCGATCGAAGCATGGCGTGCCTTGACTTCGGTCTGAACGTGTTCGGGATGGAGGGCCCCGGCGTCGCGGTTGATGTTGCGCCCGTTCGGCCGGCAGCCGATGGCGCACACCTCCGCTCCGAGCTCGGCAAAAACGGCGGGAGCCACTCGGTAGGCGGCTCCGTGGGCTGCGTCGACGACGACGCGCACGCCGTCCAACGTGCGAGTGGATGGAAACGTGCTCTTGCAAAAGACGACGTAGCGCCCACCGGCATCGTCGAGACGCTCGGCCTTGCCGACAGCGCTGCCGGTGGGATTGCGGTTGTCGAGTCGGTCATCCTCCAGCAGCTGTTCGATCTCGAGCTCCTTCTCGTCGACCAGCTTGAACCCGTCGGGACCGAAGATCTTGATGCCGTTGTCGCCGAACGGATTGTGACTCGCGCTGATCACGACGCCGGCATCGGCGCGCATGCTGGTCGTGAGGTAAGCGACCGCGGGGGTGGGGATGGGACCCGAGAGCATGACCCGCCCTCCCATCGCGCAGATGCCCGCCGAAAGCGCGGTTTCGAGCATGTAGCCGGAGAGCCGCGTGTCCTTGCCGATCACGATGCGCACCGGTCGAGTTTCGTCGCGGCGGGCGACGAATGCGATGGCGCGCCCGAGCCGAAGCGCCACCTCCGGCGTCATGGGAGCCTCGTTGGCCACTCCCCGGATGCCGTCGGTTCCGAAGAGCTTGCGAACGACGGGCGGATTCGGCTCGGGTGCCTTTCGCTTAGTCACGGAAATTCACGAACTGGAGCTCGACGCCGAAGTCTTTGGCGCGCACCGCTTGGATGCATGATTGAAGGTCGTCCCTGTTCTTGCCGCTGACGCGCACCTGGGCTTCGTGGATCGAGCCCTGGACCTTGAGCTTCTGGTCTTTGATGAGCTTGATGATCTCGCGGGCGGTCTCGACGACGATGCCTTCTTTGACCTTGACGAGAAGCTTCGCCGTGCCCTTCGGCCCAGGCTCGATCTTGCCAACGTCGAGAAAGCGAAGCGCCACCTTGCGCTTGACCAGCTTGTCTTGGAACACGCCGAGCGCGGCCTTCGTCCTGTCCTCGGTCGCGGCGCCGACGTGAATTTCTTCGCCGGTCTTCTCGAGGTGCGTACCGGTATCTTTGAAATCGAACCGCTGCGCGATCTCCTTTTGCGCCTGGTTCAAGGCGTTGTCGATCTCGGCCCAGTTCGGCTTCGAAACGATGTCGAACGACGGCATTGCCGGCAGCATAGCACCACTCGGCTCGCTGCCGTTCATCAGAGCGCGATAGCAGGATCGCGTGGGAGGTTCAGTAGATGGGCGCGGGCCGCACCGACCAGGAAGATGGAACCTGTAACGACCACCAGGCCGCTTCGTCCGACCGCCTTTCGGCCGAGGCCAAGCGCTTCGACCGCATGGGTGGCGACGGTGCCCGACAGAATCTCGACCATGGCAGCGGGATCCGCGGCACGGCGCCCCTCCGGCGCGACGTAGATTCGATGCGCGGCGAACGGACCGAGGGCCCGCAACATGGAGGCGTAATCCTTGTCTGCCATCGATCCGAACACCAATGCGACGCGGGCCGGATCCAGGCGTCGTTCCTGGAAGGCATGGGCCAGGGCCCGAGCGCCATCGGCGTTATGAGCAGCATCGAGCAGAACATCACCGTCTGCGCGGCGAAGGGTTTCCATCCGTCCGTACCATTTGACGTCGCGCAGCCCGGCGGCGATCGCGCCATCCGATAAGCCTGCCGAGCGCGCCAGCGCCACGGCGATCTTCGCGTTCTCGCGCTGGTGAGCACCTTCGAGAGAGGGCGGATGACGCTCGACGAAGGAAGCGAGCTCCGGATCGGCGGCCGTGAAAATCAGCGGCGCGGCGAGTGCCTCGGCCCTGGCCACCACTTCGGTTTCGGCAGCCGGATCGAGGGGCCCGACGATGACCGGGACGCCCGGCTTCACGATGCCGGCCTTCTCGCGCGCGATCGAAACGAGGTCGGACCCCAGACGATCGGTATGGTCGAGCGAGATGCGGGTGATGGCGGTCGCGCGCGGGCTTTCCAATACATTCGTCGCATCGAGGCGGCCGCCGAGACCGACTTCGAGCACGGCAAGCTCCGCCCGCTCGCGCGTGAAAATCAGAAACGCAGCCACGGTAGCCGTTTCGAAAAACGTGAGCTCCGGGCAACGATCGAGCACCTGTTCGAGGGCAGGCACGAGCAGGTCATCGCCGACCGGTTCGCCGTTCACCTGGATCCGTTCGCGGAAGCAGCAAAGGTGAGGGGAGGTGTAAAGGCCGACCCGCAGACCGGAAGCGTGCGCCGCGGCGGCTAGCATCGCCGCTACACTTCCTTTGCCATTGGTGCCTGCCACGTGCACGCTCGAAAAACGGCGCTCCGGGTTCCCGAACTCCGCGCAAGCGGCGCGCACGCGTTCGAGGCCGAGCAGTGCGCCACGGGGACCGAGGCCGTACAGCCGCTCGAGCACCGTTCGGTTCGGTGGAATCACAGACCTTGCCGGTGCTCGCGATGGTTGGCTTGCCCGTTGGGACCATGCGCGCGGCTCGCCGACAGGTGCAAGATCAACGTGGCGAGCGTCGACTTCAGTTCCAACCGCGGCACGATGAGGTCGACCATCCCGTGCTCGAGCAAGAATTCGGAGCGTTGAAAGCCCTCGGGTAACTTCTCTCCGATCGTGGATGCAATGACGCGCGGCCCCGCAAAGCCGATGAGCGCCCGCGGCTCGGCCACGTTCACGTCGCCGAGCAGCGCGCAGCTCGCCGCGACACCACCGGTCGTCGGGTCGCGCAGCACGCTCATGAACGGCAGCCTCGCCGAGCGAAGGCGCTCGAGAGCCGCCACCATCTTGGCCATCTGCATGAGCGATAAAATACCCTCCTGCATCCGTGCTCCGCCCGAGGCTTGCAGGAGCACGACCGGCAGCTTCGACGACGCCGCGCGCTCGAAGAGGCGCGTGATCTTCTCGCCGACGACGGATCCCATGCTTCCGCCCATGAATGCAAAGTTGTAGGCGCCGTACGCGACGGCACGGCCCTCCAGCAAGCCGCGCCCCGTTTGGACCGCCTCGATCGCCTGCGTTGCCTTCTGAGCCGAAGCGATGCGCTCTTGGTATCTCTTGCCGTCGGAAAAACCGAGCGGATCGGTGGGCCGCAGGTGGTCATCCCACTCTTCGAGCGCTCCGTCATCGAGCAACAGCCTGCGCCACCCGTCGACGCCGAGCCGATGATGGAAGCTGCAAGAAGGGCAAACTTCGAAGCTGTCGAGCAGCGTCTGAGCGGGATGCGTCTCGCCACACCCGTCGCACTTGCGAAAAACGCCTTTGCCGAGCGTTTTTTTGCCCTGGGCTTGCGGCGGATTCTTGTTCGGCCAGGCCATTGGGGGAGTTCTACTCCAGCGCTCGACGCGCGCTTACCTTTTCTTGAACGAAAGGCCGCCCGCCGCCGCGAGCTGCTTGGCGCGGGCTCGCAGTCGTTCCAGGATCTCGTCACGGTTCGCGGGAGGCGCGATCTTGCGCGGGCCACCCTTCTGGGGCGGGCTCGTTCGTTCACTCGGCGCGTCGAGCGATAGCTTCAGCACGAGCGGTTGAACTTCAGCGGAAACGACGGCCGGCTCGGCCTTCGATTCGGCAGCCCCGGGATCCGCAGCTACGGCGATCGCTACGTTTTGCCGGGGAAGCGCCGCCCGCCGGTCGCGGACCTTGTCGACGATGAGCTTGGAGCGGGCATCGATTCGAGTGAACCGGATTTCGAGCCCCGGCGGTCGTCCACTTTCCGATGCGTGGTACCCGACGACGTGCCCCTCACCGCGAAAGACGGGCGCCCCTTGGCGAAGGATGATCTCGAATCGGACGAGCTCGCCCGCGGTGCGGGCCTCGACGTCGGGCAGGACGATCGTCGTGCGGCCAATCCAGGCGAAGTCTCCGTCGACGAACTCGGCTTCCGAGCTGTAGGGACGGGTGATTCGTAGGGTCGGAGGGGGCACGAGCTTTGCTTTACGAGTTTAGCGGACAACGGGCCGCGCAACAAATCGACGCCGTAACGGCCCGATCCTTCTGAACGGCTCCCCAGCCCATTCGATAAATGGTACTTGGCCCTGCGCCATGGGCACTGGTTCGGGCCGGATCGTGCTGGTCGTCGGCAGCGGTGGACGCGAGCACGCGCTCGCGCGAAGGCTGGCGCGCTCGCCATCCGTCGCACAAGTGCTGGTCGCGCCCGGAAACGGAGGCACGGAACCCATCGGACGAAACGTGCCCTTGCCCGCCGGCGGTCCGAGCGCGGAGAACCTGGCGCGCATCTGCGAGCGCGAGCAGGTGGATTTGGTCGTGATCGGGCCCGAGGCCCCGCTCGTCGCTGGCGTCACCGATGCCCTGCGCCGGTACGGCGTGGCGACCTTCGGGCCGAGCGCGGCGGCCGCGATGCTGGAGGGCTCGAAGGCGTTCATGAAGCGATTTGCGCGAGAGCGAGGCATCCCCACAGCGCCTTTCGAGATCTTCGAAGATCCGACACGCGCAAGCCGCTTCATTCGCGCGCAACGCCGGCCGATGGTCGTGAAGGCGGATGGGCTCTGCGGCGGCAAGGGGGTCGTCGTAGCCGCTGACGCCGACGAAGCCGAACGGGCGGCGCGCGCGATGCTCTCCGGTGAGGCCTTCGGCGATGCCGGTCGGACCGTCGTCGTGGAGGATCGAATCGAAGGGGCCGAGGCAAGTGTGCACGCGATCTGCGACGGCACCCGCTACTTCTTGCTGCCGGCCGTGCAGGATCACAAGCGGATCGGCGAAGGGGATCGAGGGCCGAACACCGGCGGAATGGGCGCCTATGGTCCGGCGCCCGTCGTCACCCCGGAGCTCGAAAAAGCGATCGCGCGTCAGACCGTCGAGCCGGTGCTGCGCGGGATGGCCGAGCTCACCGTGCCGTTTTCGGGCGTGCTCTTCGTCGGCCTGATGATCACACCTGAAGGAGAGCCAGTAGTGCTCGAATACAACGTGCGCTTCGGAGATCCCGAAACCGAAGTGCTCATGGATCTTCTGGAGGGTGACTTCGGCGAGACCCTGGCCGGCGCTGCGGCCGGGCGCCTGGACCTCTCGTCGACGACGAGACTGCCCCGTCACGGCATCGCCGTCGTGCTGGCCGCCGAGGGGTATCCCGGAAGAGTTCGGACGGGCGATGTCATCGAGGGGCTCGACGACGCGGCAGGCATGCCCGGCGTCACCGTCCTTCACGCCGGCACCCAGCGAGATGGCGATCGGGTACTCACCGCGGGGGGGCGGGTGCTGGTCGTCACGGCCACGGGCGACACGCTTCGCGGAGCGCGCGACTCGGCGTACCAAGCCGTGCGCGCGATCCATTTCGCTGGAATGCAGGTGCGTCGCGACATCGGTGCGCGCGCGCTTTCGTGAAGGGACGAGATCATGGCACTGAAAGTTCTCATCGTCATGGGTTCCGATTCAGACTTCGACCACCTCCTGCCAGCCGTGCAAGTGCTGAAGGAGCTCGAGATCGTCGTCGAAGTCACGGTGGCTTCGGCGCACCGTTCTCCCGACCGGGTCGTCGAGCTGGCCCGAGGAGCGCGCGAGCGCGGCGTCGGCGTGGTGTTGGCGGGGGCGGGGGGCGCGGCGCACCTCGCCGGCGTTTTCGCGGCCCACACGACGCTTCCGGTTGTCGCGGTGCCCATCGCCGTCGGAACGCTGGGCGGCGTGGATGCGCTGCTCTCGTCGGTTCAGATGCCGGGCGGCGTCCCCATTGCGTCCGTCGGAATTGGGTCCGGTCGCAACGCCGGCCTCTTCGCAGCGGCCATCCTGTCGACAGCCGACACCGAGCTCGCCGCGCGCCTCGAAACCTTCCGCGCGCGCCAGGCCAGCAAAGTCAGCGAAGCCGACGCCCGCATCCAAAAACGACTCGCCTCCGGCTAGCCCGACCTTCCGGACCATTCACAGGGAGCCAGCGAGGCGGGGAAGCTTCTGGGGTTTCGATGATCCAACTCGAGCCGCCTCGTTGCCATGCCTGAATACCAAAACAAAATCTCCCCGCCTCCCCGCCTCCCTGTTCCAATTCCCAATCCAAACCAGCAAGGCGGCGCATGACCGAAGAGCAGCTAGCAAAGGCAGTTTCGGTGTTGGCGCGCGGGGGGGTGGTGGCGGCAGCGACGGAGACGTATTTTGGTTTGCTGGCGGACGCGCGGCGTAGCGACGCCCTCGATCGCGTTTTCGCTCTCAAACGGCGACCGGCCGACAAGGGGGTGACGTTGCTGCTTCCTCACGCGAGCAGCTGGTCTTCTTGGGTCGTGGAGATTCCCGAGCTCGCCCGGCGCCTCGCCGAGCGTTTCTGGCCCGGCCCGCTCACCATTGCACTGCCGGCGCGTCGCGACATCGACCCCCGGCTCACCGTCGAGGGAACCGTGGCGGTCCGTTGGGGAGCTCCGTCGCCGGCGAGCCGAATCGCGGAGAACAGCGCAGCCCCGCTCACGGCCACCAGCGCCAATCTCGCCGGGCAGCCGCCGTGTCTGACGAGCGAGGCCATCGATGCCGCGTTCGCCGAACCGCTGCGGAGGGGTGATCTTACACTCGTGCCCGGGCAGGCGCCGGGGGGCGTCCCCTCGACGCTGGTCGTCGTCGCTGGCGATCGGGTTCGCGTCGCACGGCGTGGCCGTATCGACGTCGCCGATCTTGCCGCCGCGATCGCGCCGGCCGCCCTGGAATAAGCAGTACTGGAGTCTCGGCAGGGATGCTATGTAGCGACCGATA
>DASWDH010000171.1:0-5243 GCA_036395495.1 Polyangiaceae bacterium | reverse complement strand
TCGTTGACCTCACGATTGCTCGTAACGCGAAAACGAATAGCTGGAACATTCATTGACCTGGTCAGTATCGTGACCAG
Source organism: Polyangiaceae bacterium (assembly GCA_036395495.1). GTDB lineage: Bacteria > Myxococcota_A > Polyangia > Polyangiales > Polyangiaceae > DASWDH01. Next base: position 5,166 of record DASWDH010000171.1, on the reverse strand, counting down.
GTCAGCGGCGTCGCCTTGATTGCAAATAGCGTAAAACTATAGCAGCGCCGGATTGTGCGAATTCCAAACGAGAATTTCAAACGATCCCGAGCCGCGTCGGCCATCGATCGCAAGGTGTACCCGACACCGGCACTGAATCAGTGACCCCAGGGGCGGATGAGGTAGGACCATGGCACATGTGGGTTTGAAGGCGATTCGGACATGGATGATGTTGTCGTGTGCGCTGGCGTTGGGATGCACCGCCCAGGTGGCAGACGAACGAGATGACGTCGAAGAGCTCGGCGACGATCTGACGACGACCACGTATCAAGCCGAGAACGCGACCGTCTCCGGCGCGGTCAAGACCAGCGCCAACTCCGGCTTCACCGGCACGGGGTACGTCGACTTCGTCAACGCTTCGGGCGACTTCATCGATTGGACGGTGAGTATCCCCTCCACCGGCGACTACAACCTCATCTTCCGCTACGCCAACGGCGGGTCGACCAACCGCCCGCTCAAGCTCACGCTCGACGGCAACACCATCAACTCCGGGTTGGCGTTCAATCCCACCGGCTCGTGGGTCACATGGAAGACGTCGACCCAGAAAACGCGCATCAGCTCCGGCTCGCACCACGTCCGGCTGACGGCCATCGGCTCCAGCGGTCCCAACATCGACTATTTGCAGACGTCGGGCCCCATCGTCACCAGCGCAGGTAACTTTCCGTCTCGGTTCTCGGCGCCGTACGTGGAGACGTGGAACAACAACAACCTCGGGAACATCGCCAGCGCGACCGGCCACAAGTTCTTCACGCTGGCGTTCGTCATCGACAGCAACTCGACCAATTGCGCCCCGACGTGGAACGGCGACACCTGCCTCACCTGTAACAGCTACGGAAGCTACATCAGCAGCCTTCGAAGTATGGGCGGCGACGTCATCATTTCCTTCGGCGGAGCCGACGGCACCGAGCTCGGGCGGGCCTGCGGAACGGTCAGCAGCCTGCAGGGGGCGTATCAAAGAGTCATCGACCAGTTCAAGCTGACCTGGATCGATCTCGACATCGAGAGCGGCGCCGAGTCCGACACCACTTCGGTGGACCGCCGCAACCAGGCGCTCCACAATCTGCAGGTTGCGAATCCGAGTCTGCGGGTGACGTACACGCTTGCCGTCGACCGAAGTGGTCTCCCCTCGGGCCCTCTCAATCTTCTGAAGAACGCCAAGTCGAGGGGCGTTCGAGTCGATGTCGTGAACATCATGGCGATGGACTACGGCCCCTGTTACTCGGACATGGGTCAAGCCGCCATCGACGCGGCCAACGCCACACGCTCGCAGCTTGCGAACATCGGCCTCTCGGCACGCGTCGGGGTGACCCCGATGACCGGGACGAACGACGTCACCTGTGAGAAGTTCACCCTGACGAACGCCAGCCAGCTCGTGAACTTCGCGCAGAACAACTCGTTCGTCCGTACGCTCGGTTACTGGTCACTCGACCGTGACGGCAGCCGGGACTACCTGAAAATCTTCCACACGTTTCACTGAACCTCCTCACGGTGAAACAGCCCCGGCGCGCAACGTTGCGCGCCGGGGCGCTGCTTGCCTGACTTTACTGCGTCAGATCGCTATTTTTTTGCCAGCTCCACGGCGCGCCACAGGTACCAGCTCGCCACGGTGCGATAGGGCTTCCACCGGGCGCCGCGCTTTGCGAGATCCTGGCGCGCCGGCAGGTTGCGCTTCTTGAAAGCGACGGCGAAGCCTTTGCGAAGGCCGTAGTCATCGGCCGGCAGCACGTCGGGACGACCGAGGCGGAACATGAGCAGCATCTCCACCGTCCAGCGGCCGATGCCACGTACCTCGGTGAGCCGCTCGATGATCGCTTCGTTCTCCATGCCGTGGATCTCGGCAAGCGTCGGTATCTGACCGGCCTTCGCCTTTTGCGCGAGGTCGCGTAGCGAAAGCAGCTTGGAGCGTGAGAGGCCTGCTCCGCGAAGCTTTTCTTCTTTGACGCGAAGAACCTGTTCGGGCGTGGGACCCTCGTGCGCGCGAGGAAAGAGTGCGCGCACCCGGGCGAAAATCGTCGATGCCGCTTTGGCGGTGAGCTGTTGATAGACGATCGCCTCGGCGAGGGCGACGAACACGCTCGAGGTCTTGTCGAGGCGCATGCGAAAGGGGCCGACCGTCTCCATGAGCCGCGCCAGCTCGGGGTCCCTCGAGGAGAGGTGCTCCACGGCGCTTTCGGGATCGAAGCCGAAGCCGCCGTTGCCCTCGAAGAGAGCGCGCGCGTCGTGGTCGTGCGCATGCGTGCCCTCGATGGAGAGGAGCCGCAGCTTGGTGGCAATGCCGCCGTTCGCCGAGAAGCCGCCCACCTTGGCGCCGGCCGCGAGCACGCGATGACAAGGTACGACGAGCGCGAATGGGTTTCGGCCGAGCGCTTGGCCCACGGCGCGCGCCGATCCGGGAGCGCCGAGCCGCGCGGCGATGTCGCCATAGGAAAGCGTCGCGCCGGGCAGGATGGCACGCGCGACCTCGTACACGCGCCGATAGAAAGGCGGCACGCCCTCCATGTCGAGCACCACGCCAGAGAGATCGTTTTTGTCGCCGTGCAGAAGACTGACGATGCCGTCGATCGCACGTTTCACTTCGAAAGGGGGCGACTCCTCGCGCGCTTCGGGAAATTGCTGCAGCATCCGAGCGCGCGTCGCGAGCTCACGCGCCTCCGGTAGCTGTACTCCCACGATGCCATGCGTACCCCACGCGATGGCGCATCGCCCAAGCGGCGTATCGAAGAGCGAGAACGCCCGAGTGGACATGACGGGCGGTCATGTTAGCACCGAGGAGCGGGGTAAGGGCCCCGCCCCTCGTGACGCTCACTTACTTGCCCACGCAGAGGCTGCCCGATCGGCAGGCGGACAGCCGCGTGATCGCGTCGAGCGGATTGCCGCAATCTTCGTCACGAATTGCCTGCAGGCAGTCGTTCAGCTCTTTCTCCCGAATACCGCCCGGGCAGACGTCGGCATTCAGGTCGTCACGCGAGTCGCGCTGCTGGTCGGCGACGCAGTCCCGCCGCGTGCGATATTTCTCCTTGGGACCGATGTGCTTGCACCTGACTTCGCGGTCGCAGCGCGCCGCAGCCATAGTCGCGACCGCGGAAGCGGGCGTGGCCCTCACGGCGGGTTCGCCCGGTCCACCGCCAATCGCACGACTGCGTCGGTCGTTCACGCGTTCGTCAGTGCGGCGTTCGGCCGTGCGGCGCTCCTCCGCTCGACGTTGCTCTTCCGCTCGGCGCTCCTCGTCCGCTCGGCGCTGCTCCTCGATTCGGCGGTCCTCCGCCTTGCGCTCCTCGGCTCGTCGCTCGTCGGCCTTACGCTCCTCCGCCTTGCGTTCCTCGGCTCGTCGCTCGTCGATGCGGCGCTGCTCCGCCGCGGACGGCTCGTAGGCGCGAGATTGCACGTCGCGATCGTGAGTCCGACTGCAGCCGACGAACGCTACCGATACGATTCCGAGCGCCCATACACTGCTCACCAGAGCTAACCTCATTGCATCCTCCTCGTGGGTCTTCCCCCGGGAGGGTCTTTGCAACACCGAGGCCGGTCCAATGAGCAGGGACTACGCAGGACCCTCCCCCGAACCGCCCGCCGATTGCCAGCGCGTTTCAGCGTTGGTCGCCGGGCGCGTCGATTTGGAATTCCGGACGCGTGAGCGAGAATGGGTCCAGGGACTGGCAGGCGCGTTCGATGGCGGTCAGCGTCGGAAAGCGCCGAAGATCGACGCCGAAACGTCGCGCATGGTAGAGCTGGGGAACGATGCAAATGTCGGCCAACGTCGGGGCATCTCCAAACGCAAAGCGCCCCGACGTAGCGCGGACCATGCTCTCTACGGCCTCCAAACCCCGAGCGATCCAATGCGCGCACCAGGCATTGTCGTCGCCGCCGAGGTTCTCGCGTACGAAGGCCCGGACGCTGGTATTGGCCAATGGCTGGATCCCCGAGTTGATGGTCTCGGCGAGCTGACGTACTTGCGCACGCCCCACGCGGTCGGAGGGAAGTAGCGGCGTGCCCGCAAAACGTTCATCCAGGTACTCGGCGATGACCAGCGATTGCGCGATGCGGACGGTCCGGCCGTCCTGCTCGGTCAGCTCGAGAAGCGGCACCTGGCCCATCGGATTTTTCGCCCGGTAATGGTCGAGATCCTGTTCTCCAGCTGCCAGATTGATCGGTCGATATTGATACGAGCAGCCCTTGAGCCCGAGCGCGATGCGCGCCCGCCATGTGGCGCTGCTCCTCCAGAATCCGTAGAGGATCATCGGTCCACACAGCTCGATCATGCGTCTTGTCCTTTTGCGAGCTCACTCACCCCGCGGCCGACTTTTCGTGAAGTCCAGGCAATGAGTCGCTCGGCGGGCCATGCGTTCGCCACCCGATCGGGATCCAGCCAGGCACGCTCCGCGTTGAGAGTCGCAAAACGCACGCGCTCCAGCTCGTGCGCGTGGTGGGCATCGCTCGTGAGCACGAACGTGACGTCGCTCTGGCGGGCACGGCGCAGCGCGTCGACGGACATATCGAGGCGCGGCAATCCGCCGTTCACCTCCAGGGCAGTGCCGGTGACTTCAGCCGCGCGAAGAACGGCGTCGAGGTCGAGCATGATCGGCGGACGGCCGCCGATCATGCGGGCCGACAGGTGTCCTATCATGCGCACGGTGGGATCTTGCATGGCCGTGACGATGCGGTGGGTCTGGGCGGCGCGGTCGAGCTCGAAATGGTCGTGCACCGAAGCGAGACACCAGTCGAAGGTGCTTCGGAACTCAAGATCGTAGTCGAGCTCGCCTCGCGGGCCGATGTTGAGCTCGACGCCGTGCAAGAGGACCAGCGAGTCGCCGAGTTCGGCCTGCATGGCTCGCAGTCTGACGCGTTGCTCGAGCAGCGCCTCGCGGCCGACCCCGGAAAGGGTGCCCTCCGCGTGATCGGTGATCGCCAACACGCGAAGACCACGCGACTTGGCAGCGGCTACCACTTCTTCGAGAGACGAACGCCCGTCGCCGGAGACCGACGTGTGCACGTGGAAGTCACCAATGACGCTCGGAATCGGGCGAGGAAGCCGTCCGTTCTCGGCTGCCTCGATCTCGCCGCAGTCTTCCCGCAGCACCGGCGAAATCCAGGGCAGGCCGAGCGCTTGGTAGATCTGCTCTTCCGTTT
>DASWDH010000170.1:0-10667 GCA_036395495.1 Polyangiaceae bacterium | reverse complement strand
CGCTTCAAGAAACTGAACCTCGAGGTCGAGCTCGGGTTCAACCCGGAGCAGACGGCGCATGAGGTGCAGCGCTGCCTCAATTGCGACATCCAAACGGTGTTCACCGACCGGCTCTGCATCGAGTGCGACGCGTGCGTCGACGTTTGCCCGCTGCAATGTCTGACCATCGCGCCCGACGGCGAGGAGACCGAGCTGCGCGAGCGCCTCACCGTCCCGGCGCACAACATGAAGCAAGACGTCTTCGCCTCGGGTTCCCTTCCGCAGACGAAGCGCCTCATGCTCAAAGACGAGGACCTCTGCGTGCACTGCGGCCTCTGCGCCGAGCGGTGCCCGACGGCCGCCTGGGACATGCAAAAATTCGAGCTTCTCATGCCCTACGCAGGACAGTCACCGTGCTCCAGCCAGCCAAAATAGAACGCGTCAACGAGTTTGCCCTCAAGCTTGCCAACGTCAACGGGACGGGCTCGGCGAGCGCCAACAGCCTGCTCATGCAAGCCATTTTCCGGATGGGCATCCCCGTTTCGGGCAAAAACCTCTTCCCTTCGAACATCCAGGGGCTTCCCACCTGGTACGAGATTCGGGTCGACAAGCACGGATACACGGCACGCACACCCGATTTCGATCTGATGGTGGCGATGAACGCCGAAACCTACGCGATGGATGTTGGCGAGGTCGTCAGCGGAGGGTACGTGCTCTACGACTCGAGCTGGCCACTCGACAAGGCATTGCTTCGCGAGGACGTGACCTTCATCGGAGTCCCGCTGGCGAAAATGTGCACGGAAGTCTTCAGCGAGCCGCGCGAACGGATCCTGATGAAGAACATCGTGTACGTCGGCGTGCTCGCCGCGCTTCTGTCGATCGACATCGACGTCGTCGTCCGCATTCTCGAGGAGAAATTCAAGGGCAAGCCGGCGCTCATGCAGTCGAATCACCGCGCGATCAAACTCGGCTACGATTACGCCGTCGACAACTTCCAGTGCCCTCTGCCCATCCGTCTCAGCAAGATGGACGCCACACGCGACTCCATTCTCATCGACGGTAACTCCGCCACCGCCTTGGGGTGCCTCTACGCTGGTGCGACCGTGGCCGCCTGGTACCCGATCACGCCCGCCACTTCGGTCATGGACGCGTTCCGCCAGCTCTGCCAGAAGTTCCGGCGCGATCCGGAAAGCGGAAAGAACCGTTTCTGCATCGTGCAGGCGGAAGACGAACTCGCTGCGGTGGGCATTGTTATTGGTGCAGGTTGGAATGGGGCCCGCGCCTTCACGTCGACGGCGGGACCGGGCATCTCGCTGATGAGCGAGCTCATCGGGCTTGCGTATTACGCCGAAATCCCGGTCGTCATCGTCGACGTGCAGCGAACCGGCCCGTCGACCGGCATGCCCACGCGCACGCAGCAAGGCGACATTCTCGCTTGCGCCTACGCTTCACACGGCGACACCAAGCACATCCTTCTGTTTCCGGCCAATCCGGAAGAGTGCTTCTACTTTGCGGTGCAATCGTTCGATCTCGCCGAGCGCTTTCAGACGCCCGTCTTCATGCTGACCGATCTCGACATCGGCATGAACGACTGGGTCTGCACACGTCTCAAATGGAACGACTCCTACAGGCCCGACCGCGGCCAGGTGCTCACGCGGGAACAGCTCGAGAAAATGGAGCAGTTTCACCGCTACTGGCCGGAGAACGAGGATGGCGTCGCGGCGCGCAGCTTGCCGGGCGTGCACTCCAAGGGGGCGTTTTTCACGCGGGGGTCGGGGCACAACAAATACGGCGGATACACCGAAATCCCGGACGAGTACCAGGAAGTCATGGATAGGCTCGCAAGAAAACACAAGCGCGCAGCCAAGGCGGTGCCTGCGCCGGTCATTCGCCGGCGGGAAGGAGCCACGATCGGGATCGTCTCCCTCGGCGGATGCGACAGCGCCGTGCGCGAAGCCGTTGCTGCCCTCGGCGAGCAGGGCATCGTCGCCGACTACATGAGAGTCCGCGGCTTCCCCTTCGATGAGAGCGTCGAAGATTTCATCAACTCGCACGAGGTGAATTTCGTCGTCGAACAAAATCGCGACGCGCAGTTGAAGACGCTCCTCATCACCGAAACGTCGGTTCGCAAATATCGACTGCGCTCGGTGCTCGTCTATGGCGGATTTCCATTGAGCAGCCGGCACGTCGTCGATGGCATCAAAAAGCAGCTGGAGACCTGAACGATGGCATCGATGAAAAAACCGAGGGTCTTGCATCCGAGCTTGGTGCCGAACCAGCTCGGGCTCGTCGTTCGCGACTACGAAGGGGCGATGTCGACGCTCTGCGCCGGCTGCGGTCACGATTCGGTGACCGCCGCGATCGTCCGTGCCTTTTACGAGCTTTCGATCCCTCCCCACATGATCGCGAAGCTCTCCGGCATCGGTTGCTCGTCCAAGACGCCGACCTATTTCGTGAGCGGTGCCCATGGATTCAATTCGGCGCATGGTCGTATGCCGGCGATTGCCACCGGCGCCAATGCCGCCAACCGCGCGCTCACTTACATCGGCATCTCGGGCGACGGCGACTCGCTTTCTATTGGGCTCGGCCAACTCTGCCACGCCATCCGCCGCAATCTCAACATGTTGTATGTCATCGAAAACAATGGCGTATACGGGCTTACCAAGGGACAATTTTCGGCCTCGACCGACGTGGGCTCGAAGAGCAAGCGCGGCGAAGCGAACACGCAGAGGCCGATGGACCCGGTCACGCTCGGCCTCAGCCTGGGAGCCAGCTTCATCGCCCGCGGGTTTTCCGGTGACAAGGCGCAGCTCGTGCCCATTCTCAAGGCGGGGTTACGTCACCGCGGCTTCGCGCTGGTAGATGTCATCTCGCCGTGTGTAACATTCAACGACCACGTGGGTTCGACCAAGAGTTATTCGCACACGCGCAAGCATCGCCTCGAGGTGGTCCAAACGGATTTCATTCCGAAGGAGCAGGAGATCTCGGCCAAGTACGCGCCGGGAACCAGCACATCGATCACCATGCACGACGGCAGCGTCGTGCGTTTCACCAAAGTGGCAGAAGAGTATGACCCCACCGACCGCTTGGCGGTGCAGGCGTACCTGCAAGAACGTCAGGCCAAGGGCGAGATTCCTACTGGGCTCCTTTACTTGGACGAGAACGCCAACGATATGCACGAGACGAGCAACACCATCGCCACGCCGTTATGCGAGCTACCGTTCGACCAATTGTGCCCAGGAAGCGCGGTGCTCGAACAGTTTCAGAATGCCTATCGATAGTCTGGACCACAGCGGCCGCCGGGGGCGGCAGGGGGTCTTGCCATGGTTGACGCACACAGCAGCAGTGATGGGGGGGCGGTCTCGACACGAACGCTGGGAAGGCCGCCTCGCACCGATATCCACGTCGGAAGCGGTGCGTCGTGATGCCGATGCCCGCCGACTTCCTCGCGAGCTTTCGCGAGTCGATGCCGCTTTCGTATCGGCAGCAGCAGAACCCTGACGACATTCGGGAACACGCGCTCATCGCCTGGCGGCGCGGTGACGAGCCGGTTCATGCCGAGATTTGGAGCACGCGGCTCAATGCCGTCGTCGTTTGCGTCGTGGCCGATGACCGACCCGGTTTGCCGTCTCTCATCCGAGCGACCGTCGCCGCGCACGGCTTCGACGTCGTCGCTGCCCAGAACTACTGTCGCTACAACGAGCGCCAGCGGCCGGAAGCCATCCACCTTCTTTGGCTCAGTCCGAGTCTCGAGGGGCAGAGGGGCCCGGCCAACGAACAGGACGTGACGAGCATCGCGCAATCCGTCTCGGCGTTGTTGCGCGGTCAGACCGATCTCGGCAGCGTTATCGAGCGCGCGTCGAGCATACCGTCCTCGCCGGGGGCGTCGATCGACGTGAGCACCACCGAGGACGTGGAATCGGACGGTGCCATCTTGCTCACCGTCGACGCAGCCAATCGGGAGGAGCTTTTGGAAAAGATCGCGTCCGTTCTATCGACCAAGCAGGTCAAGGTTCTGTCTTCCGATCGCACGGTGAGTGGCAGCCGAGCGCAATGTCGTTTTCACATCGTCGAAAGCGACGGCTCGGCCCTCTCGCAGGATCGAGTGAGGGCCATCGCCGCTACCGTGCAGCGTGCTCTCGAGTAAACCGTCGCGCGCGATGGTTACTCGAACGTCGCACGCACGAGGACGAACTTGTTATTCAAGTGCGGATCGGTGAGGCGGTCGAACGCCTGCGGCGTGGGGAGTTCGTTTCTCAGCATCGTCACGCTTGCGTGTTCGGTCACGAAAAAAAACGTCTTCGTTCCGCGAAGAATCTCGGTTTGAAGGTAGTTGCGCAGCGATGCACCGCGCGACACATCCACCCCGAAGGTGGTGTCGTGCTCACCTTATTTGCGTGCCCCCGATAAGCTCGGTCAGCGTGCCGGCGCCCCCCGAAGATGCTCGGCTCGTCGAGCGCGTCCAGCTCGACGACGAGACGGCTTTCCGTGCTCTGTACGTTCGACACGCTCGCTATGTCGCAGGTGTCATCTATCGGCTGCTCGGAAATGACTCGGAGCTCGATGACATCGTACAAGAAACGTTCGTCGATGCCACACAGGGACTGAAGAGTCTGGAGGACCCCAGCAGTTTGCGTCGATGGCTCGTCGTCGTCGCGGTACGCAAGGTGAAAACCCTGCTCGCTCGCAGGCGCCGTCGCAGCTTTTTTCGATGGTCGCTTGGTCAGGTCACGCCGACCCACTCGAATCCGAGCGACGGTCAGCTGATCGACGACCTCTACGAGGCACTCGATGACCTACCGGCGAAACTGCGCATTCCGTGGGTGCTCAGCCGCATCGCGGACCAATCGCTGCCCGAGGTAGCTCTGATCTGCGGAGTCTCACTGGCCACCGTCAAACGACGAATCGTCGAGGCGGACGAACGGCTCCAAAGGAGGATCGATGTTGAGTAAGAACGTGGCCGCGGCGCGCGCGGTGGATCCCCCGTGGAACGCCACGCGCGAGGCGGTCGTGCTCGGACGAGCCATCGCCGCACGCCGGACATCGCGCGCCAACAGGACGGTTGTGTGGATGCTCGCGCTCGCAGGCAGCTCGTTGGTTGCCGCTGTTTTCGGCGCGAGCGGAGAGAAGCCGACGGTGAAGCCCCTGAACGAACTACGCCCCACGACGGTTCACGTGCCGGCCGATGCACTCGATGGCGGCAAACAAGCCGGGTGAAGGGACTCGATGATCTAACGCGCGGGGTCGGAATCGTGCGCTTCGAAGGTGGCCTCGAGGATGAGGCAGGCCTCGAGTTCCGATCGGTCCTCGTAGCCTTCGGACACCGCACCTCCTAGACCGATTCGCAGCCCTTCGACGAGGGGCATCTTCACCCCGACGTCGAGCCGGCCTCCCCCCTTGCCATGGAAGCTGTCGGCGTAGCCAAAATGAGCGGCGAAATCCCAGCCTAGAGGTCGAGCGTACCCCATACCAGCGTACAAGCCTGGGCGCAGCAGCGTCGAGACGCCGTACGCTCCGACGCCGAGCTCGAACCGAAATGCGTCGAGCGAACCGAGCCGCACCATGAGATCGGGCCACAACCTCCAACCCGGCGATCCATAAACGGCCTGTGGCAGCGAGGTGCAGCTCGGGGCTCCCGCGGGGCACACCGCCGTGTCCACCTCGCCGAATTCCTGGAAGGCCAACCCGCCGCCGTGCAGACCGAGCCAGTCGTCATCGTAACCGAAGCGAAGACCGGCGGCGCCGCGCGCGTGGACCGGGGGTACGTTGGTTTCGCCGGCGCTGCCCGGCGACAGCAAGGAATAAGCATTGCGCTCGATCGCGCCGGCGGCGCTCGCGACGAACCCGGCTCGTAAGCTGTGCGGGCGCCAGCGCACCTGTGCCCCGGCCCCTGCGTAGTGGAGAGCCGCCGCCGGTGGGTGGCCGGAGCACCCGGCCCGCGGAAATTGGCCGGAAGCGCTCCCGCCGTAGACGGAGGTCTCGACCTGAAGCGACTCGCCCCCCGCGCCCGCTCTCGCGGTGAAGGCGGCGCACGCACCCATACCGGCGGCGCCCAGGAAGAGCCTGCGAACACAGGACTTTCGAGGGGCGGAGGAGCTACGAGAAGTCGTCGGCGCCTGGCTTGACAAGGAAGCGATCCCGAGTATGCTGCGCGTCCCCTCGGATTTCCAGCGCTTATCGGGGGAAAGAGGCGCGGATTCCGGGGACCAACGCCGCCCAAAGCTACCACTCATTTACGAATGCCGACCATCAACCAGCTGATCCGCCAAGGTCGTGAAGCCGCCCGATTCAAGACGGCGTCACCGGCCCTCAAGTCGTGCCCGCAAAAGCGAGGCGTCTGCGTGCGCGTCTACACGACCACGCCGAAAAAGCCGAACTCCGCGTTGCGCAAGGTCTGCCGTGTCCGGTTGACGAACGGCATGGAAGTGACGAGCTACATCCCCGGCGAGGGCCACAACCTGCAGGAGCACTCGGTCGTCCTCATACGCGGGGGCCGCGTCAAGGACCTGCCGGGGGTGCGCTATCACGTCGTCCGAGGGACGCTCGACGCGTCCGGCGCCGCCGGACCCTCCTCGACCAACAAAGCGAACCGCAACCGCAAGCGCTCGAAGTATGGCGTGAAGCGGCCGAAAGCGTAAGGTTCCCCATGCCCCGCCGTCGCGAAGTTCCCAAACGCCGCATCATTCCCGACCCCAAGTTCAAGGACAAGCTGGTCGCGAAGTTCATGAACTCTCTCATGGTCGGCGGAAAAAAAGCCACCGCGGAGGGCATCCTCTACGGAGCTTTCGACATCATTCAGGCGCGCTACAAGGAAGAGCCTCTCGAGATCTTCCGGAAGGCGCTCGACAACGTGAAACCCAAGCTCGAGGTGAAGAGCCGGCGCGTCGGGGGAGCAACGTACCAGGTGCCGGTCGAGGTTCGCCCCGAGCGGCGCGTGGCGCTCGCCATGCGGTGGCTCGTCCAATACTCCCGCGATCGCGGCGAAAAAACGATGCGAGAGCGGCTCGCTTCGGAGTTCGTCGATGCCGCGCAAAATCGCGGTAACGCGGTCAAGAAGCGTGACGACACGCACAAGATGGCCGAAGCCAATAAGGCGTTCGCCCACTACCGGTGGTAAAAACGGCGACGGAGAGAAGACAAGCGGAATGGCCTTCGTGACATAAATACCGGGTTTCGGTCTCCTCGCCGCACCTCGGTACCCCTTCCGGAAGAACATGGCCCCTCGCAAGGAGAGGGGCCTCGGGCCGGAGGGGGTTTTTTGCATCCGGGGGGGCCGCAGTCCAAAGCCCCCGGGAACCTGAAGGAGATAGTCGTGGCTCGCGAATACTCGCTCGAAAAAACTCGGAACATTGGGATCATGGCCCACATCGACGCGGGCAAGACGACTACGACCGAGCGCATCCTTTATTACACCGGCGTCAACTACAAGATGGGCGAGGTCCACGAAGGCGCCGCCACCATGGACTACATGGTGCAGGAGCAGGAGCGCGGCATCACGATCACTTCGGCGGCGACCACTTGCTTCTGGAAGCCCGAAGCGGGGCCGCACCATGGCGACACGCACCGCATCAACATCATCGATACCCCTGGACACGTCGATTTCACCATCGAAGTCGAGCGTTCGCTTCGCGTGCTCGACGGAGCGGTGGCCGTGCTCGACGGCGGCAACGGCGTGGAGCCGCAAACCGAAACGGTGTGGCGCCAAGCCGACAAGTTCAAGGTCCCCCGCATCGTGTTCGTCAACAAGATGGACAAGCTCGGGGCCGACTTCGCCATGAACATCGCCTCTCTCAAGAGCCGCCTCGGCGTGAACCCGGTGCCCATTCAGTGGCCGGTCGGCGAGGAGGATCAGCACAAGGGCGTGGTCGACCTCATCAGCATGAAGGCCGCCATCTTCGACGAGGAGTCGAAGGGGCAGAAGTACACGTGGGTCGAGATCCCCGAGGACCTCAAGGCCAGGTGCGCCGAGATGCGGGAGAAGATGATCGAAGCTTGCTCCGACATGGACGACGCGATCCTGCACAAGTTCCTGGAAGGTCATTCCGACCAGGTCACCGAGAGCGAGATCGTGGCCGCCCTTCGCAAGGGGTGCTGCACGTTCAAGCTCATCCCGGTTTTGTGCGGGTCCGCCTTCAAAAACAAGGGCATTCAGCTTCTGCTCGACGCGGTCATCAACTATCTCCCCTCGCCTATGGACATTCCGCCGGTCGAAGGGATCAACCCCTACAACAACCAGCCGGAGATCCGCAGCGCGAACGACGGCGAACCTTTCGCCGCCTATGCGTTCAAGATCATCAACGACCCCCACGGCAATTTGACGTTCTTCCGGGTGTACTCGGGGCAGCTGTCGAGCGGCACGATGGTGACGAACTCCACGCGAGGAAAGCGCGAGCGCATCGGGCGCATTCTGCGCATGCACGCCAACAAGCGTGAAGAGCTGACCGAGTGCAACGCGGGCAACATCTACGCGGCGGTCGGCCTGCGCGACACCCGCACCGGCGACACGCTCTGCGACGAGGACAAGCCCATCATTCTGGAGAAGATGACCTTTCCCGAGCCGGTCATCTCCATCGCCATCGAACCGAAGACCAAGGTCGACGTCGAAAAATTGGGCGTCGCGCTGCAAAAGCTCGCCTACGAAGATCCGTCCTTTCGCACGTTCACCAACGAAGAGACGGCGCAGACGATCATCGCCGGAATGGGCGAGCTGCACCTCGAGATCATCGTCGACCGGCTCAAGCGCGAGTTCAAGGTCGAATCGAACGTCGGCAAACCCGAGGTTGCCTACCGGGAGAGCATCTCCAAGAAGGTCAACGCGGAGTACAAGTACGCCAAGCAGTCGGGTGGACGTGGTCAATACGGACACGTGCTCATCCGGCTCGAGCCGGGCGAGCGGAGCTCGGGATATGTGTTCGAGAACGAGGTCGTCGGCGGCGCCATCCCCAAGGAGTTCATACCGGCCGTCGAAAAGGGCATTCGCGAGGCGATGAATCGCGGCGTGCTCGCCGGCTATCCGGTCATCGACGTCAAGGTCGAGCTCTACGACGGCACCTACCACGAAGTCGACTCGTCGACGCAGGCCTTCGAGGTCGCCGGATCGCTCGCATTCCAGGACGGCGCCAAGAGGGCCGGCCTGCACCTGCTCGAGCCGATCATGAGCGTCGAGGTGGTCACCCCCGAAGACTACATGGGCGATGTCATCGGCGACTTGAACGCGCGCCGCGGCAGGATCCTCGGCATGAGCCAGCGCGGCAACGCGCAGGTCATCGACGCCGAAGTGCCGCTCGCCACGATGTTCGGCTATGCAACCGATCTTCGTAGCCGGACGCAGGGGCGGGCAACGTATACGATGCAGTTCGCCAATTACTCCGCCGTACCGAATCAGATCCAAGAGGAGATTGTCGCGAAAGTGCGCGGGGCCTAGCAACGCAGGCGCGCCGGAGGCGGCGCCGAGTCATACGGCTTTCGGAAGTTCACAGTTCATCAGGGAGAGCTCATCATGGCCAAGGAAAAGTTCGTTCGTTCGAAGCCGCACGTGAACGTCGGGACCATTGGACACATCGACCACGGCAAGACGACGCTGACGGCGTCGATCGTGAAAGTGCAGTCGAAGAAGAACCTGGCCAAGGAAATCAAGTACGCCGACATCGCCAAAGGTGGCACGGTGCGCGACGAAACCAAGACGGTGACGATCGCCGCTGCGCACGTGGAGTACGAGAGCCCCAAGCGGCACTACGCGCACGTCGATTGCCCCGGTCACGCCGACTACATCAAGAACATGATCACCGGCGCGGCCCAGATGGACGGGGCGATCCTGGTGGTGAGCGCGCTCGACAGCGTGATGCCCCAGACGCGCGAGCACGTGCTGTTGGCGCGGCAGGTAGGGCTCAACCACATCGTGGTGTTTTTAAACAAGTGCGACCAGGTCGACGACCCGGAGATGCTCGACCTGGTGGAGATGGAGGTGCGCGAGCTTTTGAACAAGTACCAGTTCAACGGCGACAACGCGCCGATGATCCGCGGGGCGGCGCTGCCGGCGCTGCAAGGCGATGCGAAGTGGGAGGAGTCGATCGTCCAGCTTCTGGACGCGCTCGACAGCTACATCCCCGAGCCGGTTCGCGACATCGACAAGCCTTTTTTGATGGCCATCGAGGACATCTTCTCGATCAAGGGTCGCGGCACCGTGGCCACCGGGCGCATCGAGCGCGGGGTCATCAAGGTCAACGAGGAAGTGGAGATCGTGGGTTTTACCCCCACCAAGAAGACGGTGGTGACCGGCGTCGAGATGTTCCGCAAGCTGCTCGACCAGGGGCAGGCCGGCGACAACGTGGGCTGCCTTTTGCGCGGCATCGAGAAAGAGCAGATCGAGCGGGGGCAAGTGTTGGCCAAGCCGGGCACGATCACGCCCCACAAGAAGTTCAACGGCGAGGTCTACGTGCTCAAGAAGGAGGAGGGAGG
This sequence comes from Polyangiaceae bacterium, assembly GCA_036395495.1. Classification (GTDB taxonomy): domain Bacteria; phylum Myxococcota_A; class Polyangia; order Polyangiales; family Polyangiaceae; genus DASWDH01. The sequence continues at coordinate 230 of DASWDH010000170.1, read as the reverse complement.
CAGGCATACCCCGTTTTTCTCCAACTACCGCCCGCAATTCTACATGCGGACCACCGACGTCACCGGCACCGTCGAATTGCCCGAAGGGGTCAAGATGGTGATGCCCGGAGACAACATTCAGATGACCGTCACCCTGCATACACCGGTCGCTCTCGAAGAGCAGATGCGCTTTGCCATCCGTGAGGGCGGCAAAACCGTCGGCGCCGGCGTCGTCACCAAGATTCTGGAGT
>DASWDH010000169.1:0-5772 GCA_036395495.1 Polyangiaceae bacterium | reverse complement strand
CAACCACGAGATCCCTGGCCGTGCGCAGAAAGGTCGACGCATGGCTCGCCTCCGCTTTGTTTTGATTGGCCCACGCCTCGAAGACATCGACTGCCTTCTCGAAATTATCGGATGCGGTGGTCAGCGCGGGCAGATTGATCTTGGCCACGTCCTTGGCACCTTCGTGCAAGACCGGCTTGGCCAGGAGCGTCGTATTGACGATGTACCAATGGATCTTCTTGCCCTCGTCGCGCTCGATCCGCACGAGCTCACGCCTGTCGAGCTGCTCCTGGACCTCATCGACGAGCTGCGAGAGATCGGCGTCCGCCTTGTCGAACGTCTGGAAGGCGGCAACCAGCTTGGGATGCAGCTGCTTGGCCTTGGCCATCTTGTCGTTTTTGTAGTCGCCTCGCTCGTAGTACTTGTGTGCCTCGTTCACGATGGGCACGACCGCTGACAGCGCGGCCGCGTAGGCGTCCGCTATCCGCTCGATATCCGGTTTTTTGGGGTTGGCCGCGTTCGACTTGATGACGGCCGACCTGCACTGTTCGGGATCGAGCGAGATGTCGTGGATTCCGTAGACGTTGCGTTCGCGGCCGGTCGGACCCTTCTTGGGGTCGGCCCAGGAGAAGTATCTTTCCTCGGTTCCGTGCACGACCTTCGAGAATCGATTGAGGCACTCGCGAATGTACCCGTTCAACTTTTCTCCCAGCGCTTGATCTTCGTCCATGGGCTGGGCCGCGACGGCCCCGGCACCGGCATCGAGCGCTCGTCTGCGAGCCTTGATGGCTTCTTCGAACAGTCGTTTGCAGCCCAAGAGAGGTAGGCTGCAAACGAGCAGCAGCACACCAATTCGGGAAACGCTGCGGGGCATGGGGTCTCCTGGATCGCCGGGACCGAAGGGTAACTTAAACCAAAAGGGTCTGGCGGCGCGAATCGGTCAGGGTACTGTTAGCCGCCATGACCCACCCCGCGCTGCTCGAGCTCGAGGCTCTGGTGCCGTCGCTCTATGGATCCGACGAGTCGAACCGCGAGCGCGCGAGCCGGCGACGCGACCAACTCCTGGCCGATCTACGACACGCCATCTCGACTTCATCCGCCCCTCCGGAGACCCCGATGAAGTTCGGCACCTCCGGATGGCGCGGCCTCTTGGCATCCGACTTCACGATGGGCAACGTGGCCTGCGTCACACAGGCGCTGGTCGACACCGTGCTCGATCCGACGAGGCACGCAGCCCTCGGCGTACGGGACAACGACGACGTGCGACGGCGCGGCGCGGTGCTCGCGCACGACACCCGGGTCATGGGTCCGGAGTTCGTGGAAACGGCGGCGCGTATTCTACTCGCGCACGAGATTCCGGTCGTCGTGCTCGGGATGGCGACCACGCCGGAAGTCTCGGCGGCCATCGCCGAGACGAATGCCGCCTTTTCCATCAACTTCACCCCGAGCCACAACCCGTTTTCTTATCATGGCTACAAGTTCAATCCTGCCGACGGCGGACCCGCCACCAAAGAGCTCACCCAACCGGTGACCGCACGAGCTCAAGCCCTGCTCTTGGGAACGCGCGCGGTGCGAAAGCTCGACGATGCCGCGTTTGCCCGCGCCAAATCCCAATCCCCGCTCTACCGCCACATGGATCCCGTGGAGCTCTACCGCGCGGCTCTCGCCCGCAAGCTGCCCTACTTCGATCTCGGCAAGCTCATCGAGCGCATGAACGGGTCGGACGTCGAGCTCTATATCGACAACGGTTTCGGCGCGACCCGCGGAAAATACGAACGGCTACTGGCCGGGGTTGCTCGGAGCAAGCTTCACGTTGTCAACGGCGGCGAAGATTACCTCTTCGGAGGCAAGAGCCGCGAACCATCGGTCGAGAACTTTCGCGTCCTGCAGGAGGCGATGCGTGAGTCGAAGGCGAGGCTCGTAGTGGGATTCATGAACGATGGGGACGGCGATCGTTTCGTTGGAGGCGGCCGCGAAGCGGTGCTCGTCATGAACCGATTCGGACCTCTCGTGGTGCGCTACCTGTCGCAGGCCCGCGGCGTGCGTGGAGACGTCACGCGTAGCGTGATGACCAGCCACATGGCCGAGGCCGCCCTCGCCCGCTACCTGCCGGGTGGCCGTCTTCACGAGACGGCGGTGGGCTTCCAGTTCATGAAGGACTTCATCGCCGGGTCAATCAACTCCTGGGAAGAGAGCGATGGGATGTCGCCCAAGGGTTGGTCACGGGACAAGGACGGCTTGCTGGCCGCGCTCTTGCTGGTCGACATGGTGCTTCACTACGACAAGCCCCCGGAAGCCCTCGTCGACGAGATGGAGGCCGAGCTAGGCACGTTTTTTTTCGAGCGGCGGAAAATCGCGGGCAACAAACAGGGCGAAGCGCTCGGCGCCGCTCTCGCCGCGCGCTTCGGCTCCATCAAAGCGGGCGATACCCTCACGCTCGGCGGACGAGCTCGCCGTGTGGCGCGCGTGATCACGCTCGACGGATTCAAAATCGTTTTCGACGATGGAGCTTGGTTCGGCGTTCGGGCCAGCGGAACGGAGCCGGTGTGCCGCCCCTACGTCGAAGTGTCCGCGCCGCCCGGCGCACCCCAATCCCAACGCGACGCGGCCGAACGCGACCAAGCGGCGATCATGGATTGGCTGAGCAACGAGCTTCGCGCCGTGACGGCGTAGGACACCTCGGCGGACGGGTTGCCGTTACGGATTGGCTGGCGTGGTCTTGTCGGTGCGAGGAGTCCGCGTGCCTGGCTGGCCGGCGCCTGGCTGACCGGCCCCCTGCTGGCGGGTGCCTTCTTGGCGGATGACGCCTGCCTCGCCCTTACCTCCCTTGGTGCCTTCCGGTGTGGCTTCGGTCGCTGGGCCGCCCCCGATAGCGCTCGCGGAGAAGGTGAAACCGCGCATCAGATTCTTCGCGTGGTCGCGATGGTTTTCCACCGTCGGGCGAATCTCGTCGAGCAGCTTCTTCACGTCGGCGGCGCCCACCTTCCGCCCTTCGTCGATGAGCTGCAAAACGAGCTCGTGATCGTCGACCTGGGGCGCGAGATACGCGACCTCGAATTGGGCTCCCGACTGCGCGCGCAGGTTACGCTTGTGGGCGTCTTTGGCCGACGAGAATGCACTGTGCAGCGGATCGCGCGGACCCATGTTGAGATCGAAATTCAGCCTCTTGGCCAAGTCGGTGAGCTTTTGATCGGCGCTCGTATGATCATTGACCATCTCGTTGGCGAATTTCTTGACCTCCGCACTGGCTGCCCGTTCGGCGGCCATCTTGCCATTCTCGATCTCGTCTTGGTTGGCGGCGTGGAGCTGTCGCAAGACGATGTTCGTTTTCATGTTGTCGTCCATCCGCGCAGTGCCCGCCGAAGCTCCCTGCCCGACGGTCGAACTCGGCGGCGCGTCGGAACGATTCTGATCGTTCTGACAACCCGCCGCGGCGAGCGCTCCCCCGGCAACGGCCACAGCTAACCACCTCGTTTTATTGGTCATGGCAAAACCTCCCGATCTGGTTCGCTCTTGACTAGAGCCGCGGACCGCGGCGCAGGCATCCGGCGATCGAGCGACAGGGTTTCTCCCTGGATCGTTGGCACGAGACCGTCATTTCGCACTCGCGCTTGAACGGTCGTGGGGCAAGAGGGTAGCTTCGCTGCATTCCATGGCAGCGCGCAGAGCCAGGACAGCCACGAAGCTTCAGCGAACGGACGCCGGACCGAAGACCGATCGCCGGCGAAAGACGGTGCCCTCCCCCAAGAATCCGGAAGCGCGAAGCGAACTCGCGCTCGCGCCAGGCCCACCTGCGCTTCGCCGGGCTCTGCTCGCGCTTGGCGGAGCGTACATTGCCGCGACGTTCCTCGAGGGAGTGGGAGCGCAGTTGCACCGGCTCGTCTGGCGGCCGCTTCTTTTTTTCTGCCAAATCGCCGCTCTCTTTCCGACGGCTGCCACGCACAGCATCGAGTACCGAGCCCAGGGCTATGCGTGCAGCAACCGCGTGCTAGAAGTCGACGTGCGACCCTTCTTTCCGATCCACGCCGATGACAAGGAAAGCCGCTTCGACCGAGCGATGTTCTTCTATCGGACCGACCGCCCTACCATGGAAGCTCTCGAAGCTTACGTGCTGCGCGAATACAACCGAACCGAGCCCGACAAGCTCGGCGGCGTCGTTTTCTTGAGCCTGCGCATCCCGGTTCCCAAGCCTGGCAGCCCATTTCCGCGTTACGAGAGAAAGCCCCTGGCCGACTATCCGAGCGAGCAGCGCAAGGTGTGGTACTTCACGCCGCACGACACCGTGCAGAGGCGCTGCAAGGAAGGCGGCCCGTGAATCGAGAACCGCAGCCGATCGAGCGGCTCGAGTTTCTACGCATGCTGGCGCCCCTCGCCACGTTGGGCTTTCTGATGTCCCGGTTCATCCACGTGCAGTACTGGCTCACGGAAATCGGCTTCGTCGTCCCTGAGCAGGTATCGGGAGATTATCGGCAGCCGCTCTATATTCCGCCCATCCCGGTGTGGCTGGCCGTCGTCGTTTCCATCGCGACCGTCGTCGCCGGCCTGGCCACGTCGATCGGTTTTCGAACGCGCATCTCGAGCGGAATCTTCGCGGCCTTGCTCGCCTACCTCGCGCTCGCGGATCGGCTCGAGGCTTTCACCGTCAACAAGCTGGGCACGGTGCTGGCGATCGCCCTCTTCGCCAGCCCGGCCGGTGCTCGCTACAGCATCGATGCGCTGCGCGATCGCGGGACGCGCTCGGACTCCGCTCCCATCCAGGTGTCGTGGGGCAATGTGCGCTTCTTCCAGACCCTGTTGATTTTCATCTACTTCGCCTCGGGAATCGCCAAGATCCGCGGTGGGTGGCTGAAAGAGCCGCTCGCGCTCTTCAGCCATCTCCACGATTCGTACCAGACCGCCTTCACCTACTTCATGGCGCGCACGGTCCCCGGCTTCGGCTGGACTCTGTTTCAGTACGTGGCTCTCATCTACGAAGTGGGCGCGCCACTGTGGTTCATGCTCCGCCGCACGCGCCAACCCGCACTCGTGTTGGGGCTCGGCATGCACGCGATGATCGGCATCATGTTCGGCCCGGTGATCTGGTTTTCGCTGTTGATGAGCGTCTTGCTGCTGTCGTCATTCGCGCCGCTGCCGTGGCTCTCGCGCGTCCTCGGCCGAGTGTGGCCCGCCGAGGTCCAGCCGCAAACGGCCCTCAAGGAGACATGACTCGTCGATGCGTCTGATACGCTCGGGGCGGAGGAGGAAACCATGGGTGAGGCGAAGGTGGAGCTTACGGGGCCGAACTTCGGGCAAGGTGTCCCCCTGGCGGAAATCGCCGAAGGAAAGCCGGTGCTCGGGCACACCGAAGGCGAAGCGGTGGTGGTCGTTCGCCAGCGGCAAGAGGTTTTTGCGATCGGTGCGACCTGCACGCACTACGGCGGCCCGCTTGCCGAGGGTTTGGTGGACGGCGATACCGTCCGTTGCCCATGGCACCACGCGTGCTTCAGCTTGCGCACCGGAGAGGCCATCGCCGCCCCTGCCCTCAACCCGGTAACCTGCTGGTCGGTCGAGCAACGCGGCGACAGGCTCTACGTTCTCTCCAAGAAAAAGGAAACGTCGATGGCAACCGCGTCGGCGGCGCACCCCGGTTCGATCGTGATCGTGGGGGGCGGAGCGGCCGGCCAGGCAGCGGCGGAGATGCTGAGGCGCGAAGGTTACCTCGGTAAGATCACCATGGTCAGCGCCGATACATCGGGGCCGGTCGATCGCCCGAATCTTTCCAAGGACTACCTCGCTGGCACCGCACCGGAAGAG
>DASWDH010000168.1:0-6417 GCA_036395495.1 Polyangiaceae bacterium | reverse complement strand
CGACCGCGTCGGCCTGATCACGACATCGCCGCGTTTTTCCACGGGGTGGGGGCTGCTGTCGCCAGCGCACGCGTCACGACACACTCCAAACTCCCTTTCTGGCGGTGGCGTTCACGCCGCCGCCAGAAAGGGAAACTCGAGGATAGATACCCGGCGTGAAGAGCAAGTGTTTGCCCTGGGCGAGAGCTGCATTGAGCGTCGCGGCTGAATCTACGCCCGGCTTCGCTACGTGGAAACGTCCGGTCGTGATGCTCCGCCCGGCGGGAATCGTGCTGCCGCTCCAACTCGGGCCCTGGCTATCGGTTTTCAGCACGGGCACTCGAACGAAATAGTTGCCGTCCTTGTCGATATACAGATAAGGCTTTTCGCGGATGACCGGCGTTTTGTCGACGACCGAGTAGGAGACTCTCGGCCAGTTCATCGCCGGTGCGCCGACGTCTCCTACGAAAGCGAGGGCGTAGTGGTTGAAGTTGCCGTCTCGCCAAGTCGATAAATCGGTATTGCGTGTGAAGAACTGTTGTTGCGTTCCGGAGTCGATCACGTCGTCGATCTTCGTATCGGCAATGAATCCGCCGCTCGACCAACCGTTCTGGTCGGAGAGGTGAATCGCGCCTTTGACGTGCGCGCGGCGCAACGAAGTCCCCTGAGAGACCGCCCAAACCTCCACATTGTCGTCCTCGGTCGGGATGACCGCCAGGTTCTCGACCGCGCGCCAGAAGTTCACCAAAGCTATCGTCCCATTGTCGGGCTTCGAGCGTACCGCGCCGGTGATGGTCACGTCGTCGGGCAACGCCCCGAGTCCGAGCACCTGCATGTAATACTCGACCCATACGTCGAGTCGATATTGCCCCGGCTTGAAAAAGTATGCGTATCTGGTGTCGGCGAATTCGTGCGCCGGGTAACCTCGTTGCTTGTCGCGTACCGCGTCGATTTGACTTTGAATCGTGGCCATCGGCATCGAGGCATCGAAGACCAAGACGTTCGGACCGAAGTCTGGCGGCGGACCCAATGCGACGTCGTCGGAAAGGCTCGCTTCGCTGGCCGCGTCCGGCAACGCGGCGCTGCCGCCGCCACCACTCGACTCGGATGCGTTTGCATCGCGGCCGTTGGTCCCGCCGCCATGGGAACAGCCCGCGGCCGCTCCAGCGGAGCTGCTCGTCGTGGGTGCACCTCGCGCACCGATCTCGTCGCTCGAACATGCGACTACCGAGCAGCCAAGTGCGACGTGAAGGTACGACATTTCCAAGCGAAAGCGGCTCATGAGGTCGAACGGAGTAGGTGTCCGGCCCCGCAACTATCCGTGGGGTCTCGGCCGCGTCGCCGTATCTCGGAGAGCACCCGATCAGGGCGCCGGTTCAACGATGGCGACTTTGTTGACTCCGCTGCACGCCAGGTAGAGCCGACCGTCGGGAGTGGCCGCCATGTTCCTCACGACGCCGCCTCCCGATGGGATAGGACGTGTGGCGAAGCTTTTCGTCGCGGGGTCGAAGCGGACCAACGTGTTCGGTGACACGCCGGACTCGCTGTACCATACCCTGCCGTCCGGCGTGACCGCGATCCCGTACGGGCGCGATCCCGCTCCGCTCGGCGAGGGCCATTCTTCGAGCTTGCCGGTGGTCGGCATGAAGCGCCCGAGGTAACCACGAGCGAAGTCGGAGTAGTAGATGCTCCCATCAGGCGCGACTGCGATGCGACGTGGGCGAGCGCCCTCCGACAGCTCGTACTCACGAATCGCCAGCGTCTTCGGGTCGATGCTCGCCAGCTTGTTGGTCCCGAACTCGCAAAAGTAGGGAACTCCGCCACCGGCGATCACAATCCCATAGGGGACCGCGTGATCGGTGGGTGGCTTCCTTAGCTCGATCTTGCCGGTGGCCGGATCGAGCCGCCCCACGAAGTTCGAGCTCTCGACGGTGAACCAAACGATGCCGCTCGGGTCGATCACCGGCGTGTGTGGATCGCGAGCGGCGGGATCGGGGAGGGGGTACTCGGTTACTTCGCCGGTTTTCGGATTGAGCCTTCCCACGTACGCGGCAGAAATGGCTGTGAACCAAATGTTGCCGGCCTTATCGGCTGTGAGCCCGTGGGGTCCGGAGTTCGGAGTCTTCAGCGGATATTCGCGGATCTTGCCCGAGCGCGGATCGAGACGACCTAGCTTGTTCGCCGACTGGCCGGTGTACCAAAGCGAGCCGTCTGGCGCGCGCGCGGGATCATGAGGGCGGGCGTTCGGCGTCGGGAGATCGTACTCCTTGATCTGCGCGCGTAGTTCGCCGACCGCGGCGGCGAGCGCGATGCTTGCAGACGCAATGAATGCGAACGGCGCGACCAGAGCTGCGAGATGGCCGATCACGGTACGCTGCTCAGCGCGGTACCGTCGGGGAGGGCGCGCCTCCGACGGGTTCCCCCGGCGTACGCACGTCTTTGAATTGAAGCTGCAGCGCGATCAACAGTCCAATGACGATCGCTACCAAGCCTACCAATACCCCCGTGCGCTTGAGCGTTCGCTCCTTGACCATGCGGTGAACCGCTTCGTCCGGGTCGAATGCGTCGGGGATGTCAGCAGTCGAACGCGCGCGGATCGTGCTCATGAGAATCGCTCCTCCCCCCCATCTCCATCGAGCGCAGCACGATCCGCGCCACATTCCCGCGGCGCCTTGTGACCCTGCGATCGATCTTCCAATCAGTTACCAGCGGCCGGACAAACGCAGCCGGAGCGACCGTCGTGCTCAACCGAAACGTCATCGAGCCACCGAGGTGAATGAGAACGGTAGGTTCGCTATTCCTTTGCCTTGGTGAGCGCGGCATCGGCTCCGTCGACGATGGCAGCGAGCAAGTCTTCGGGAAGACCGGCTGCGTTGGCGATTCGGCGGAGCATGGAGAGCTCTCCAAGCGACATCCCTTCGCTGATCAACGCCACGGCGACTGCAGCGCCCACACCTTCGGACGCGACGTTGGCCAGAGAGAGCGCTGCACCCACTCGATCTGCCTCGTCCGCGATCTGGGGGCTATCGGCGATTTTTGCGAAGTGATCGAGTCGTGTATCGAGCCACGCTGCTTCATCCTCGGCGTCCAGTATCGTTGCCAGGCGCGCGATGGCGTCGCGCTCGGCCGGATCGACGTCGGCGTCGGCCGCCGCAACGAGGCACAAGGCTTCCAGCACGACTCGCTTGGTAGCGCTCTCTCGCGATGCAATCGTTCGAAGGAACTCGAGTGCTCCTTCGATGTTCCCCGCGGCCGTACCCGGCTTGAAGGCTCCTCCTTCGAGATCCCGCTTGTCCTCGATCAAAGCTTTCTTCATGACCTGCCGCGCTCCGGCGACGAAGAGTGGACCGAGCAGCTTGCGGCCGACCGTGGCGGGCACCTCGGCGAAAAGCTGAACGTCCGTCGCGTTGGGTCCGAGAGGCACGAACTTGTGCACGAGCACCATGCCTGCATTCGACCCCTCGAGGTATCGAATCACGAACGATCCATCCTCGGCGTCTTCGAGCAGCGAAATGTCGTATTGCGCAACGCCCAGCACGTGGAAGGTGGTTTTGATCTTACGCTCTCCGGGCTGGCCCGGCTCCCACTGGTAGTGGATGCTCGGGTGGACGTTGTTTCGGATGTGGTGGTCGATGTCCCGGTATTGTGCGCGCACTTGGTCGACAGGACGCTCGATGCGCAGCGAGGCGGTGAGGTGGATCGAATCGGTCATCACGAGTCTCCCTTGTCACGCCTAGCATAGAACGACTGATCGGTGTTGCGCGGTGCAGCTAACGCCATTGGACGAGAAGAATGCCATGCTCAGAACCCACCCTCCACGCCGATGCTCGGCACGGTGATGGGGCCGATCTCCTGGTAGCGGCACGTCCTTCTGGGAACGGGAACCGACGTTCCGGGAGCCGGAGGGTCATAGGCCGGGTCGCAAAACTCGAAAACGATCTCCTTACGTAGCGTAGCGTTCAGCGCCTCGACCACCAACGAGATCCATCCTTTCTCGCCGATGCGCCACTTTTTCTCGAGCCGGAGGTCGATTCGATAAAAGCTGGGCAGGCGGCCGGGACGAGCGATGAGCCGTCCCGAGCCTGCTCCGGTGATGGCGAGTGAAGGGTCGTCGGCGCTGTCGAGCATCGGATCGTGCGGCCGCCCGGAATACCAGACGAAACGGGTCCCGGCGCGCCAGTTTCGCCCGAGGTCGTAGGCAAGAGCAGCGTTGACCACGTGGGTGCGATCGTAAGTCGAGAGAAAGGTCTGACCCTCGAGCGTGCGGACCGATCGTGACAGCGTGTAGGTCAAGAAGCCTCCGAGGCGCTCGGTCAGCCGGCGACGCACCCAAAGCTCGAGCCCCATGGCCGATCCCCGAACGCGCCGTAGGAAAGCGTCGTCCGACGAGTCGCTCCCGCCCGAGCGCTGGCTCGCGAGCGCGTCGTTCATGTTGAAAAATGCGTTGTGGAAGACGCTCGCCGTCAGCGTGAAGTTCACCGGAAGGATGACTTCCACGCCCGCGCTCGACTGAAAGCTCCACTGGAGTCCGCTGCCCAGATCGGCGATCTGAAAACCCGGAATCGGCACAATGAAACTCGGCAGCTGATGCGCGATGCCGTACGCGTGCAGAATGCGAATCTTGTCGGTGACCGTGAACGCGGCGGAGAGTCTCGGATCGAGGCCCGTTGCCCAGTGACCTTGCGACGCAAAATAAGCGCCGCGCAGGCCCGGCGTGACCTCGACGCCCGGCGCGGGTTTCCACGCAAGCTCGCCGTATGCGGCGAGCGCCAGATCGCGTCGCGTAGGAAAGATGTCGGGCAAATCGCCCCCTTCGAAAAGCACGTCGTAAAAATCGAGCGACGCCTCGGCTCCGGTCCCCAGCACGAGGTTGTCGTCGAGCCGATAACTCATTTGGTCGCGGGCGGCCACGACGCGGTCGCGCACGTAAGGTGACGGTCGAAAACGCTCGAAGCTACGCGTTCGATCGTAGCCGACGGTGAGCGCGAGCCGGTTCGTCCGTTCCGGACCGAGCTCGTGGTCATGGCGCAAGTCGACACGATGAAACTCGGTCGACGCTCCCGATTCGAGCTGACCGTTCTCCGTGCCGCCGGCCAGGTCGTAAGAGCCAAACACGAACCCGGTGAGCCGATCGCGCGGACCCACGTCGTAGGAGACGCGCGCCTGGTAATCCCAGTAGTCGACGACGGCCTCCGGAGCGAACTGCGTAATCAAAAAAGCCGTATACGAATAGCGTCCACCGAGAAGAACGGTCCCCCGCCCTTGCGCATAGGGCGTTTCGACGAGCGCGCCGGCGTCGAACAGTCGAATGTTTCCCTCGCCTCGTGCTTCATCGGCGGGACGAGTCGTCTCGCCCGCGACGATCGCGCCGGCGAAGCCGCCGTAGCGCGCGGGATAGCCACCCGAATAAAGATCGACGCGGTCGATCAAAGCCGGATGCACCACCGACGGCCCGAGCGCAAAGTGGTAGAGCAGCGGCACGCGTACGCCGTCGAGGAAATATCCGACGTTGCCGGGCGGCGCCCCGCGCACGAAGAAATAGGGAAGCCCGGACACGATCGGCGTGACGCCGGGCATCACTTCGATGGCCCGGAACGGATCCCCGAAGGCTCCGGGAAGCTGTCGCACCTCGGTCCGCGCGAGGGAAGAGACGGAAGGAGGACTCGGCTTGACGCCGCGGATGACGACTTCGATGGGCGGCGCCGGTGGTTCGGTCCGTTGTGGCGAAGGAGATTCGGGCTGCTTTGGGGCAGGCTCGATTTCCGCCGGAACGGGTACCGGTGGTCGGAACACGACCTCTACCCGGATGATGCTCGCGATCGGCTTTCCCTCGCGAAGGGCCGGCGAGAATCGCCACCCGGATGCGCGGCTCCTCGCCGCGGTCGCAAAGGGCTCGTCTCCTTTGGTCACGCTCGCCGAACGCACGGAGCCGTCCGTATCGATCGTCAAGGCGAGCTCCACGGTCGCCTCCCCCGTCGCACCCGCGGGATATTCGACGGAGAATGGCCCAAGCGCCCGAGGTGGCTCGATCTCGCCGGCCGCCTGTGCACCGACCCCCGTGGATGCGAGCGCGAGGGCGGTTGCACAAAGGAGCATCCGGCCAACCGATTGGAAAAGCGAGGAACCCAAAGGACGCAGGGTGGCAGCTGACTACGCCAGCGTTGCTTTCGCAACCCATTTGCGTCACGAGGTTGCGCTCGACAACTGTGTGCCCAGGGTGAGTGGCCCCGCATCGCAGTTGGGCCACAATGAAGTGGCATGAAACGATCCTTCTCGCGTCGCGCGATTCTTCGATGGGGCGCCGCGGCGGCGGCCTTGATCGGAGACCGGACGGCACGATCCGACGCTTCGACGAAGAACGTCTACCTGCAGCCGCTCGGCGATGGTCTCTCTGACGAGGAGGTGGTCTCGGTTCAGAGAGCGCTGGTTTCGTTCTTC
>DASWDH010000167.1:0-4199 GCA_036395495.1 Polyangiaceae bacterium | reverse complement strand
GAGTCGCCGCGTGGGCTGCGAACGCGCGTCCATGGCCGAGCTTGGCGGAGCCGAGGCGAGTCACTTCGACGATCGTACCGCTTTTTCGGCGGTCGTCCACGGCTTCGATCTTACGTAAGCCCGCACCGCGCGTGCTACCCTCGCGCCGTGGCTACGCAGGAGCGCTTGCCGCTGTCGCGCGATCGCTCGCCAAGAGCGGCGTCGACGCTCGAAGGAGTGCTGGACCGGGTGGCGTTTGCCAACGAGGAAAGCGCTTGGAGCGTGGTCAAGATCGTCGTTCCCGATCGGCGCGAACCGGTCACCGCGGTGGGAAATCTGCTGGGGGTGCGGCCGGGCGAAAACCTGAAGCTCCGCGGCCGCTGGGTTCACGACAAGAGATTCGGCGAGCAATTCCAGGTCGAATCGTTCCAGACCATCGTGCCGGCCACGCTGGCCGGCCTCGAACGATACCTGAGCTCCGGGTTGGTGCACGGGATCGGCAAAGTCATGGCCGAGCGACTGGTGAAGGCCTTCGGTCTCGAGACGCTGGAGATCATCGACAAGCATCCCGAACGCCTGTTCGAGGTCGAAGGGATCGGGCGGGTGCGCAGCGAGCAGATCCGCTCGGCCTGGGTCGAACAACGGGCGATCAAAGACGTCATGGTCTTTTTGCAGTCTCACGGCGTCTCCACCTCCCACGCGATCAAGATCTACAAGCGCTACAAAGACAAGGCGATCGCGGTGGTGCGGCAGAACCCCTATCGCCTCGCGAGCGACATCTTCGGCATCGGCTTTCAGACGGCCGATGGCATCGCCAGAAACCTCGGCGTGTCGCCGACGTCGCAGGAGCGCTGCCAGGCGGGGGTGCTGCACGTCCTCGGCGCCCTCTCCGAGGAGGGGCACGTGGGTGCCCCCCGAGCCGACCTCGTCGAACACACCCGAAAGTTGCTCGAGGTCGACGCCGAGCTGATCGAGCAGGCCCTCGTTCCGCTCTCGGAAGAGGGGCAGATCGTGATCGAGCGCGACCTCGAGGCCGAGCCGGCCGTCTACCTCCGCGGACTCCACACTGCCGAGCAGGGGATCGCCGATCTCGTGGCGAGGCTCACCCGAGCGAAATCGCGCGCCATCCAGATCGACGTGGAGCGCGCGATTCTATGGTTCGAGAGCCGTCATGACATCACGCTGGCGAGCGAGCAGCGACGCGCGATCGCGCTGGCCGTCGAACGAAAAGTGCTCGTGGTCACCGGCGGGCCCGGCACCGGCAAGACGACGCTCATCAACGGGATCATTCAGATCCTCGAGAAAAAAGGGCACGCCGTTCTTCTGGCTGCCCCGACCGGCCGCGCGGCCAAGCGGATGAGCGAAACCACCGGACACGACGCGAGAACCCTTCACCGGATGCTGGAGTGGAGCCCGAAATCCAACTCCTTTGCCCGTGACGGCGCTCACCCACTCGAAGCCGATCTGGTCATCGTCGACGAGGCGTCCATGATCGATACGGTGATGGCCTACCAGCTGCTTCGCGCCGTGCCGCTGCACTGCCAGCTCATCTTCGTCGGCGACGTGGATCAGCTCCCCTCGGTCGGACCGGGCAACGTTCTTCTCGATCTCATTCGTTCGAACGTCGTGGCGGTGGTGCGGCTTTCACACATTTTTCGACAGGCCGAAGAGAGCCGGATCGTGGTCAACGCGCACCGAGTGAACGAGGGCCAATTGCCGATCGTAGCGCCGGAAGATCCGCACTCCGACTTTTTCTTCATCGAGAAGAACGAACCGGAAGAAATCCTGGCCACGATGAAGACGCTGCTCGCCGAGCGAATCCCCCGCAAATTCGGTCTGCATCGAACGCGGGACGTGCAAGTGCTCACGCCGATGCACAAGGGTCTTCTCGGCGCGTCCGCGCTCAATGTCGAACTGCAGGCGCTCTTCAACCCGGACGGCGCGTCGGTCACCAGGGGGACCCGCGTCTTTCGCGTGGGCGACAAGGTGATGCAGGTGCGCAACAACTACGATCTCGACGTCTTCAATGGGGACATCGGCGCCGTCGCGGCCATCGACGAGGGGGAGCGCACGGTGGCGGTCGTGTTCGATGGACGTGAAGTCATCTACGACGAAGGTGAGCTCGACGAGCTCGTCCTTTCGTACGCGTGCTCGATCCACAAATCGCAGGGAAGCGAGTACCCGTGCGTGGTCATTCCTCTGCACACCCAGCACTTCGTGATGCTGAAGCGCAATCTGCTCTACACCGCGATCACCCGCGGCCGCCGCCTGGTCGTCATCGTGGGCACGCGCCGCGCGCTCACCCAGGCCGTCCGCAACTCAGAAACCGTGACCCGCTTCACCGGCCTTGCCCACCGCCTCGCTCGCCTCGGGGGTTCATTTCACAGGGAGACGGGGGGGCGAGGAGAATCTTAGGTTGGACGAGCCACTTCCCACCGATTCCATGCGGCAGCGGATCATCGCCACTGCTGTTTGCCACGGGAGAAGAAAAAAAACAAAATCTCCCCGCCTCCCCGTCTCCCTGTGAAAATACCCAGCGAGGCGCCTCAGTCAGCGTGAATTCGACGGAAGGGCGTCCCACCGCAGCGATTCGCCGTGCTCGGTCGAAATGCGGCGGGTGCGCGAGACGCCGGCGAGGGGGACGATGTAGAGGCCCGGGCCCTTGTCGTTTTTGCGTGTCGAAAAGAACGCGAGCAGGCGCCCGTCGGGGCTGCAGGCGGGGTAGGAGTTGGCGCCCTGGTGCTGCGTGATGCGGGTGATGCTGCCGCCTCGCGTGTCGGTCGAGACGAGATCCGCGCCGTTGCCGACGCCCACGGTGAAGACGACGATGACGCCATTCGGCGTGTCGCAGAAGACGGGCGCCGAGGCGTTGAAGCCGGCCGGTGAGATGGGCTTTCCGTCGACGTAAACCCGCTGCCCCGCGGTGCCGCCGCCCACGTAGGCCATCTTTCCTCCCGGGCCGAACACCGGGTGATTCGCGAGGGGGACCGTGGAAACGCCTCGCAGGTCGCTGCCATCGGCATTGCCCACGTAAATGTGGCTGCTTCCGTCTCGGAAGATGGAGAGCGCCAGTTTGGACCGATCCGGCGAGAAAGCGAGACCGAAGATCGATCCCGTCGCCGCGATGGGTATCGGCGTGGCCGCCTTGCCCCGCACGAGACGGAAAGGGTCCAGATTATGGCTGAGCGCGTAGTAGACGTCGCCATTCGGCCCGAACGCGGGGGCAATGGCGGTGTCCCCGTCGGGGCTCTGGCTGTGGAGATTGAAGCCGTCGGCATCGATTCCGAATACCTGCCGATTCTTGCCCACGCGCCCGCTGAACACGAGATGGCTCGCGAACCCGCCCGGGCGGCCGGTCAAAGCTCCGAGCAGCGCGTCGGTCATGCGGTGCGCGCCCGTGCGCACCGCACCGGCATCGGTTTCGATCCGATGCTGGAACACCGGGTCTTGCCCGCGGCCGACCAAGTACGTGCTTCCGAGAAGCTCGACCTTGCCGGACGGGAGCTTGTTGGCTAAAACGCGCACGACAACGGTGATCCCGCGTCCGCGCCAAGCGGCGGCATCGACGGGCGAGTCGTGTAGATAGAGGCCGCTCGGCGCGGCGTTGTCGTCGACGACGTCGTATTGACCGGAGAGATCGAGATCTTTCTTCACGACGAGCTGCAGCGTCGTATCGGCGTCGCTGTTGGTCACGATCGGCATCACCGCGAGCTTCGGCAGCGCAACAGCCGCTGCGCCGGTGACTTCGACCGTTCCGAGTACGCTTTCGTCGGGGGGTGGTTGGGCGGTGCCGGGCGGGTCTGCAGACGACGTGCCGGCGAAGAGCACCGATGCCGCGAGAAACCCGATCGATGAGCGCCGCATATGTTTCATTCGCACGTACTCCGATTGGTGCAACGAAATACTAGCGGCATCGTCGTGGAGAGCACGTCGGGGTACTGGGGCGGGGGTGGAGGGAGCTCGGCGCCGCTCGCCACGATCCGCTCGAGGGTGGCTCGTAGCTCGTCGTCGAAGGTCGCGTTGCCGCTAGGTTTGGTGATCGTGAACCCGGTTACCTGACGTTCGGGACCGATATTGACTTGGACACCACCCCGCAAGTCCTTCAGCGCATCGAATGGGATCTTGCCGCGAATGTGGAATTTCGAGCTGAACCACGCATCGAGCTTGGCTTTGTATCCACTGATGACGTGGGCCTTGAGGGGGTCGGTTTCGGTGCCTTC
>DASWDH010000166.1:0-3296 GCA_036395495.1 Polyangiaceae bacterium | reverse complement strand
TGGACGTGGACTTCTGCGTGGCGGAGCAGGCAACCAGGCAACAGCCGCAGAGCACGGCAATGACGCGCCTCGACATCCGGCGATAGTCTCCGACCAGGAGGGGTCAGAGCAAATGTGTTTCGTGTCCGCCGCGGCGCCCTGGCCAAAAGAGCGCGGCTCCGGCACCTGCCATCCAGGCATTGGTGGAAGCAAGTCGCTGCACAATACAGAGGCCGCGAGGTTGCTACTTCTTGCGGGCGAGGATCGCCGCTAGTCCAGCATTTACTAAGCATTGACTTAGTAAGTAAGAAAGTAGTAAGCCTGGCTCATGGCGCGAGTTTCTCGTCGGCGGTTCATCGGGCGGCGCGGCGAGCTCATTGCGCTCCAGCGACACTACGCGGCCCGGGCATCGTCCTTCGTGCCCGTCTACGGGCGCAGGCGCGTGGGGAAGACCGAATTGCTGCTTCGGTTCATTAGTGGAAAGCCGGCTGTGTACTTCAGCGCGAGCCAGAAGCTCCGAGGACCACAGATCGCTGACTTCATGAGGTCGGCGGCGACAGCACCGGATCGTCAGGCGCTCGCGGACGCGATGCCCTCGAGCTGGGAGGCGGCGCTCCGGCTCGTGATAGCAACCGCGCCGAAGGGAAAGAAGCTCATCGTCGTTCTCGATGAGTTTCAGTGGCTCTGCGAGTCGAGCCCAGAACTACCATCGGTGCTGCAGCGCCTTTGGGATCTGGAGTGGCAGCGTGCAAACAACGTGATGCTGGTCTTGTGCGGCTCGTTCATTAGCTTCATGGAACGCGAAGTTCTTGGGGCGCGCTCGCCGTTGTACGGCCGTCGTACAGCCGACCTCAAGATCGAGCCGTTCGGCTACCGCGAGGCAGCCGACTTTCATCCGCAATGGTCGCGCGATGAACAGGCCCGCGCTTATTTCGTGTGCGGCGGGATCCCTGCTTATTTGCAGCGCTTCGACCCGCACAGATCGGTCATCCAGAACATCGCGCGCGAGTTCTACGAGGTTGACGCGTTCTTTCAGCGTGAGCCGGAGTTCTTGCTGCGAGAGGAACTCGCCGAGATCAAGCAAGCGGCAAGCGTGCTCGAAGCGATCGCGCTCGGCAAACGAATGCAGGGTGACATTGCGCGGACAGTTGGGCTCACCACCAGTGCCTTGGCTCCGCATCTGAAAAACTTGGTTGGTCTTGGATACCTGGAGCGCGTTGCGCCCCTATCGCCGAAGCCGCCGCCGCGCACGGCTGTCGTCTACCGCGTCGCCGACCCTCTACTGCGATTCTGGTTTCGATTCGTAGAGCCGAATGCCAGCGTATTGCGGCGAATGGGGCCCGAGCGGGCGACCGAGCAACTCGTCGCACCGCAGTGGGACGCGTTCTGCGGGGAGGGTTTCGAGCGCTTGTGCCGTGAAGCGTTGCCGTTCATCTATGACGTTGAGGGAGTCACAGCGAAGTTCCAAGTTGGCGAGTATTGGGATCGCGCGACTCAGCTCGATGTGGTTGGGCTCCGAGCGGATGGGTGGGTCGACGTTGGCGAGTGCAAATGGAGCGCGCGAGACTCCTTCGCTGCCGCGGCGCGCGAGGTGAGGAGTCGCGGAGCGCGGTATCCCGCCGAGGGGCGTACGCTTCGATACCACCTGTTCTCGCGGCGTCGATCAGGCGGGGAATTCGGCGACGTAGCGGTGCACACGCTGGGTGAACTCTATGGAGATACCTGAAGCCAAGATGTTCGATCCTCGCGTGCCTTGGGCGCGGATCGCTGGTGCCGGGGGAAGCAGCGCACCAACCGATCACCAATCGGGCGCGTTCGAGCAAGACCGGCTCCGAAGTGGTAACTGGGTGGAAATGAGACTTCGAACCGAGGCTGCTCGAATCCGAAGCGATTGATCTCGTTGATTGTTTCCCCTCCGTTTGGTCGGGGCGAGAGGATTTGAAACCGGCACCCACCAGAAGGGCGGTCAATCACGCGCGATCTGTGAAATCACAGGCGGATTTTGAATCCGACGCCCCGACGGGAAGCGACACAATACGACGCAAAACGACCCCGCGTTGGGCAATAGCTGGGAAACGGCGCAACACGGGTTACTTGGACCAGAGGGCTCCCAGGTCGAGCGGAACGGCTTCGAAAGGCTCGATTGGCGATGCGGTGTCGCCGTGCCACGTGCCGAGCACCGAGTAACGCCCCGACTCGAGCCGGTAAGCTTCGAGTGTTCGCGTCGACGGATCGATGAGCCAAAGGTGTCGCACCGCCTGCGCGGCGTAGATGGGCATCTTGTCGGCGCGATCGGTTGCGGCCGTCGTCGGCGAGAGCACTTCGCAGACCCAGTCGGGGGCAAGCTCGAACGCGGTCGCGTCGGGGAGCTCGGGCATGCGCTCGCGCCGCCAGGCGGCCAGATCTGGCACCAGGATGTGACCACCGAGGTGCAGCTCGGGCTCGTCCAGGATGAGCCAGCCGCCGGGTCCACCCTTGCCACGGTCGAAGGGTCCGGTGAGCTCACTACCCAAAACCGAGGCGGCGCGCGCGTGCGCGGCGGCAGGACGGGGATGGGTGACAAGCTCACCGTGGATGATCTCGGCGACGAGATGATCCGGGACCGCCGCGAGATCCTCGTAGGTCGGACGACGTTTGGCGGGGTCGGCCATGCCTTACAGGGTGAAATAGCGCCCCGCGTTCGTCAAGATGCAGTCCTACGGCGCGATCCGTCGAAGGCGAGCAGACTCGTGAACTGGGAGAGAAGTCGAGGGCCTTCTGGCCTTCGGCGCGAACGGTCTCGAGCCGTTCGAATAGCGCGTCGAGTTTCGCACTCGACCGCGCAGTTCGGCTCTTGTCAACGAGACCGGGATGGCAGGCGGTTCTGGCGAAGGCGCAGCGGTCGAGGATGTGGCGCGCCGTCGAGCAAGTCCGTCGCGCTCGACTCGCGCGCGCACCGATGCACGGTAGTGATCGCGTAGCTCGCCATAGAAGGCGCGCTCGTCGCGAGCGAGGTCGCAGTAGACCGTCTGCTCGACGCGCGGAGGCAGCTCGGGGGCGACCTCGGATTTGGTGCGGTGCAGGATGAAAGGACGGAGGGGAGGCAAGGCAAGGCATCATGGGAACGTGGCGTCCGCGAGGATGTTTGGAGTCCTGGTAGGTCGAGCCGTTAGGGGGTTGAGCCGTTCCGCGCGCCAGGGAGTGACGAGGCAGTGGAAACGCCTCGCGGCGCGCGGTTGCGCCGTGGGTCGGTGGGTTCTGTTGCCCGCGACGGTGATGATGTTGATGCCGGCTGATGACGAGAACCCACGGCCCCCCGCCGCTCGTTGGGGAGACGT
>DASWDH010000165.1:0-14541 GCA_036395495.1 Polyangiaceae bacterium | reverse complement strand
CGTGCTTCGGCATGCTCTGCACGATATTGAGTGAAGCTCCTTTGAAGACGGCCTTCAAGATCGGATGTCGGTTGCGGTTGAGACCCCTGGTCTGCGTCGTCTCTCGACGAGCCCACGTTCCCCGCCGATCTCGCGTCCAGTCGCTCGAAGACCTCGTCACGACCCCGAGACCGCAGTAGCTCCAGAATTGCTGTCGCGTACGGAAACGGTCCGGCGAGACGACAATCGCCACGATCTGCGCGCCGCGAATCATTCCGATGCCCGGCGCCGTCGCCAAGAGCTTCACGATCGAGCAGCGCACAGCTTCCTCGAGGAGCCACTGCTCCGCCGTCTTGTGAACTTGGCTCACCGCATCGAGCTCGGCCGACAGGATCTCGGCAAGTTTGCGGCGGTGCGGCGGCAACTTCTTCAGCCACTGACTGCGCGTGTCCATCTCGTAGACCTGGGTGCCCATGCCTTGTAGCCCTCGCGAACGGTAGATTGCCTTCAGCCGGTTCTTCGCTCGTACGAGATCGCCAACCAGCGCTTGGTGCGCTCGCACAGCTGCCCGCAGGTCGCTGTACTTGCCGGGCGACTTGAATACGGCGCAGTCGATCTTGCCGTTCCGGATCTGCTCCGCCAGTGCCCAAGCGTCGATGGAGTCGCTCTTCTGCCAACGCTCCTCCATGGTTGGACGACGATGATCTCGTCCACGAGCGGCTTGAGTAGCTCGTAGAGCCACTCGCTGTGGGTCCCCTCTTCGAGGCAGACCTGCTTCGTTCCGGCGATGCTCTTGATGAACTCGACGATCATCTTTGATTCGTGGCCCCCTTCACGCGAAGGGTAGGCCCCCTGTCTCAGGCTATGCCCCCTCGGAGCATCTACTTGGAGCCATGGCCGATGGAGGCCCAGCTAGGAGAATGGTGTCGCTTTTTCGAGCGGGATGCCGAACACGGCTCCTCCTTGCCACCAGCACCGGATCATCAGCCACGAGCATCAACATGTCGCGCGCACCTCGGCGACCGCTTCAAATTCGCGTGATGCGGACTAACCCGAGGCGCAACGTCTCGACGCGACTGCAAACCGACCGCCCGATGTCGGGGCATCGTCGGAAAAAGACATGTGTGCCCTTGACATCTCCCCCTCTAGGAGATTCAGAGCTTTGGTATCGTGCGTTTCATGAAGCCATCGAACAGCGGAACCGTGAACGCCGTGTCGCCGTGGGCCGGACTGTAGATCATGCCCTTGGCGATCAGCTTGTTTCGCACGGGTGCCACAGCCGTTACCCTCTTGTCCAACCGATCGGCGATGTCGCCTGAACGGTGGGGGCCGGCGCCGAGATCGGCCATCGCACGCAGATAGCGTTTCTCAGCAGGCGTCAGGCGATCGAAACGAACGCGAAAAAAGCTGCTATCGAGCTCGGCCAGCGCGGCCCCGGTCGCCCGCTCTGCATCGGCCGTCGTGATAGGAGGCGCATGAGCAAGATTCCAGCAGTGCTTACCCCACTCTTGCAAGAAGTAAGGGTAGCCTTTCGTCTGGTCTAGAATCGTGTCAATCGCTTTGCTCTCGTAGTCGACGCCTTCTTTCCGGGCCGGAATGCACAACGCTGCTCGAGCAGCTTCATCCTCGAGACTGTCGATCTGTGCAAACTCGAACAGCCTCTCCGCATAGGATTTGGCTTGCCCGGTTCGTCCCACGACCTGCGGGAGACCCGCACCCACCATGGTGAGCGCAAGCTGTTTCTGACTTGCGCGATGGAGGGCGCTGATGAGCGCCGCGAGCTGATTCTCTTCGACATACTGCAATTCGTCGATGAACAGCACGACCGCGGTCCTGCGCTCGGCCGCGGCTGCACCAACGCTCGTCAGTAGATCGGCTAGGTCTGCTTCGAGGTCACCGCTATCGGCAACGCCTTTCTCGGGCTTAAGGTCAAACCCCACCTCAACGTCGTGGTACTTGACTTTCATCGCGCCGACGAATCCCGCGAGGGCCCTCCACGCGCGGGCCAATCCACCACGCATCGCTTCCCCCTGATCAAGCTTGAGGAGCGTCGCGCGCAGCGCTGGGGCGAGGAGGGCAGGCAAAGAACGCTCTTCGGGCGCCTCTGTCCAGAGATTCGCGAAACCCCGCGCCTCGGCATCCTGGCGAACCTTGTTGAGCAGAACGGTCTTCCCGACACCGCGCAGTCCATAAAAGATGAAGCTCCGCGCCGATCGCCCGGCGCGGATGCGATCGAGCGCGACCGCGGTGCGTTCGATTAGGTCGTCGCGCCCTGCGAGCTCGGGTGGCGGAGTGCCTGCTCCCGGTGCATAGGGATTGTTTCTCGGATCCATTTATAGCGTTCTTAAGGAGTTTACTCAAAAACGATAAATTAGGATAAGTTTGATCAAAATGCGGGGGATGCAACCGAGCTTCAGTGACAAAAGGTTGAGTAACAACGGTATGTTAGAGCTTCCTTCAAACCCGGCCAATTGCAGCTCACGCCTGGCGGGCTCGAAGCCACCTCGATAACCAAGACTTTCGCCGACTTCGGAGGATCCGTGGCCTGCGCTGCGAAGACTGGATGAGGTGAGAAGCTCCTAGCGCGGAGATCGCAGCGTCGCCTGATACGCCTTGGCGAGTTGGGTCTGAGATTCGCCGGGGCGCACGAAATGTGAGAGCTCATCGAGATCGAGATCCGAGAGCACCTCGCTTCGCGCACGCTCGACATAGCCGTCGTCCATGAGCCGGTGCACGACGAGCCGGCTGCTATCAGAACGCCAAACCCAGACTTCCGCGACGCCGAGACCCGCATAGACGGCCATCTTGTCGATGAGTGGGCTCGTGACGATGACCTCGAGAGCGATGTCCGGAACGCCGTCCTCGTCCAGCTTGCCGAGCTTGTAGCACTCGTCCGGCTCGAGCCCTCGCTGCTTGGCTTCCCTGCGGAAGGTCGTTCCTCCGAACCCTCTGAGATCGACGTCGCGCTCCATCGCCCAGACCTCGATGAGCCTGGCGATAATGGTCTTGGCATCTTCGTGCAGCATCGACGGGCTCATGAGCTCGAGCGCCCCTTTCAAATAGGTCATCTTGACGCCGCCGCGCTCGTCCATGGCGTCGCGCAAGGCTACGTACGTCCACCACGGCACGTTGTAGAGGACGAAACGACGTTCTGCGTTGTCTCCTCGCGAGGCTGCTTGGTTCGGCGTCGGAGCAACTTGCATCGCAACGAATCTACCACGCTCCACGTGCCGGAGCGAAAAGGCCGGGGCGCCGCCGCGACCGACTCGGGGATTCTTAACGCTCGCGACGTTCGGCTTTGTCGAGTGCGATCGACGACCTCGAAGAAAGCGGACGAGGTTGGCGTGACTTGAGGCGCCAAAAGTAGTCCACGTTCTCGCGCTTTCGGCAGCTGCGTCGGTGTACGGACGAAGCACGTACGCTGGAAGCCCTCGAACCGTGATGATGACGTCGCACGTTACCCCGTGCCACGCCCTGCTTGCCGGGCGCGAAGCAGCTGGAAGTAGCGGCGGGCAATGCCGGAGGCTTGGGCGGCTTTGGTGGCGTCGCCGCCGTGGCGATCGAGGACGCTTTGCACGTAGCGGCGTTCGAATTCGTCGACCACGAGCTCGCGGGAGCGAGAGAGCGGGAGACCGAGCGCGATGACCCGTTCGATGACGTCCTGGCGCGGGGGTTCGTGCGTGGTGCGCTGGGATTCGCGGGAAGAAGGAACCGAGGGGGCGCCGCCTTCGCGCCATTCCGAGTTGGCGTTGGCGAGCTCGCCGAGCGCCAACTGGCGGGCGACGCCGTTGTAGAGCTCGCGGATGTTGCCCGGCCAGTCGTAGTCTTCGAAGCGGATGAGGAGATCGTAGGGCAGCGGACCCTCACCACCGAGGCGCTCCCAGAAGTGGCGGGCGAGGACCGCGATGTCGCCGCGCCTTTGACGGAGCGGGGGGAGCTCGATGCGCGCGACGGCGAGGCGATAGAAGAGGTCGTCGCGGAAGCGGCCCGCTTGGATTTCTTTGTCGAGGTCGCGCCGCGTCGCCGCCATCACCCGCACGTTGACGCTGATCCATTGGTTGCCGCCCACGCGGCGGAACTCGGCCCGCTCGATCGCGCGCAGGAGCTTCGGTTGGAGCGAGATGTCGAGATCGCCGATCTCGTCGATGAGCAGCGTCCCGCCGTCGGCGTATTGGAAGAGCCCCTTGTTGGTCGTGATGGCACCGGTGAAGGCACCCCGCTCGTGTCCGAAGAGCGTGGCCTCGAGCAGGTTGGGGGGGACGGCCGTACAGTCGAAGACGACGAACGGGCCATTGGCGCGTGCGCTCCTCTCGTGGAGCGACTCGGCGAGGAGTTCTTTGCCGGTGCCGGTTTCCCCTTCGATGATGAGCGGCACGTCCGAAGCGGCGAGCCGCTCGCAGAGAGGATAGAGGCGCCGCATCTCGGGGCTCGCGCCGATGAGGCGACCGAACGCCGTCGCCGCCGGCATCGCAACGAGCGAAGCGGCCATGCGGGTCACGCGAATCGTCGTCTCTCCGAGGTGAACGACCTCGCCGTTGCCGTGCACGAAGGCATCCATCAGCCGCACGCCGTTGATCGAGGTGCCGTTGGTGGAACCGAGATCGGTCAACCGGAGCTCGTCGCCGACGAGGTCGAGGGCCATGTGGCGCCGGGAGACGCGCGGGTCGGTGAGCCTCAGCTGGCAGATGTGACTCTTGCCCACGTATGCCCTCGACGGTTGGGAGCCGTCGAGGGTCATCGAGAGTCCACGATTGGGGCCTTCGATGACCTCGAGCACGAAGGTAGGCAGCGACTCCGGTGGTAGCTGCCGAGGGGGCGCGATGATCGTGGACAGATCATCCGCCAACTTGCCTCTGAAATCGCTCACTTCTTCGTCATTAGCATACCTCGTGGGGGAAATGGCTTGAGGGACGCCACCTCCCGGTTTTTGTGCGCCATTTCGGGATCGGCATGATCCAGATGCGCTCGTGGGATCGGCCGGATCCAGCACGCTCCGCGATGATCCGGCCGCGGCCGCCGACGTCGGGCAATGCACCCCAAATCCCCCACGAATCTCGCCTCCGGCGCGATGCATTCGTGGTCCGGTTTCTGCACCATCCTACATTGGATGCAAACCTGCGCGAGAGCCGTTCACCAGAAGCTCGTCCACGCTTGGACGCGCCGTTGTGTTCGGCGCCGGAGGCGCCGCGGGGGTGGGGCCCCATTCCGGACTTGCTCCGGTGGGCGCGGGGGCGGAGCCCCCGATAACCAAGAGAGAATGCCCGCAGCGGAGCTGCGCCGCGCGGAGCGCGGCTTCGCTGAAAATCCGCCAGGATTTTTGGCGAAGGGCGCTCGCGGGATCACCCTCCGCTCTCAGCTGGGGTTGATCGCCCTGTGCATCGGTGCGGGGTGCAGCGCGAACGAGGACGTGTGGTTCCGGGAGGCGGGATTCGTGCAAGCAGGCGGGGGGCCGGTCGCCACAGGCAGCGGAGGGTCGACTATCGGAGGGGGCGGGTCGCTCGGGCCGTCGACGAGCACCGGCACGCCGTGCGGCGCAAGCGCGACCTGCGGTCCTGGGATGGTCTGCGCACAAGGCCATTGCGCCCCCGCCGACCATGTTTGCCGGACGAACGGCGAATGCTCCGGCGATACCTACTGCTGCACCGTGGGGTGTCTACCCCAACCCGAAACCGTCGGTCGCTGCGTTCCGTTCGGCACGAGCGGCGGATTCAACGACCAGTGCCGGCATGGAGTCACGATCGGTCTCTTCGAGGCAAGCGTGCAATGCGAATGGAGGCAGCCGCCGCCGGGCGACGCCTATCCGGATCACGTCAACGTGCTTCCGACGCCGCTCGTCGCGAACCTTGCCAGCGATTCCGGCGCGGCGGCGGAGATCATCGCGGTCGCCTACAACGGCACGGACGGCGACGGACGCTCCGGCTTCGGTTCTGATCCTGCATTCTTCGGCGTGATTCGCGTCCTCAATGGCCAGACCTGCGCGCTCGAGGAAACCATCGACGCCGGGCCGGCCGATCGCATCATCGCAGCGAGCACCCCGGCTATCGGCGACCTCGACGGCGATGGCACGCCTGAGCTCGTCGCGTTGCGGGCGCTGACCGGCGTCTTCGCCTTCCGATGGGATCCCATCACCAAGCGACACGTGAAGTATTGGGCGACCGAAGAATCGAACATCTCCGGCGTCGATCGCTACGACGGCGTCAACTTGCACGACCTCGATGACGATGGACTCCCCGAGGTCATCGCCGGAAGCGAGGTGTACGATGGTCGAACCGGACATCGCTTGAATGCCGGCCAGGTCATCCTACGAGGCGGCGCAGGCACGACGACGGTCCTCGGCGACGTCGACGGGGATGGGCAAGTCGAGCTCGTCGCCGGTGCCGTGTACCGATGGAACACGAGCCTCAAACGCTGGGACCAGGTTTACCCGGGCGCCCCACTACTCAAGCATTACGCCTTCGCCGACTTCGGAACGCCGATGGCGGGCGGGGGCTTCGATCCCAAGAGGCTCGATGGATTCGCCGAGATCGTGGCGGTCCAAAACTCGCGCGTGGTGGTGGCAACGCTCCAAGGGCAAACGATCGTCGATGCCAACATCAAGACGATCGGCGGCGGGCCACCCACGATCGGCGACTTCGATGGCGACAGGTTCCCCGAGATCGCGACGGCCGGCGGCGGAGCCTACGTCATCGTCGATCTCGATTGCGCGCCGGGGGCGGGCGGCGCGATCCCGGCAGGATGTGCCGACGCTTGGCTTCGCTGGTCGGCGCCTTCGCAGGATCTTTCGTCGAACAACACGGGATCTTCGATCTTCGACTTCGAAGGAGACGGCAAAGCGGAAGCCGTCTACGCCGACGAGTGTTTTCTCCGCATCTACTCGGGCTCGAGCGGCGACGTCCTCTACTCTGCCGCGCGAACCTCGTGCACCTGGTACGAGAACCCAGTCATCGCCGATCCCGACCGCGACTCGAACACCGAGATCGTCATCGGCTCGAATCGCAACTGCTGGGTCTCCTGTCCGGCCGTCGATCCGATTCACCGCGGCGTACGCTGCGATGAATCGATGGGCGGCGCCGACTGCGGTTCGCACGTCTGCGACCGTGGCTACTGCCGCTGCCAATCGAATGCCGAATGCGCTGACGGGTATCGCTGCGAAACTCCTCCTGTCGGCACACCCGGGTACGGCAACACCTGCCGCGCTTACCACGCGCCGATGCAAGATCAGAGCGGTGGCCAAGTCGGCGTGCGGGTGCTCCGCGACCGCCTCGATCGCTGGGCTTCATCGCGCGCGATGTGGAACCAGCATGCCTACTCGATCACCAACATCAATGACGACGGCACCGTTCCCAAGAGCTCGGCCTGGATGCCGAATTTTCGGCAGAGTGGGCTCGACAACTATCGCCAGAACTCGCAAGGGATCACCGGCGCGGCGGAGCTTCCGGACATCACCGGTCGCCTTTCGGCCAAGGACCTCTGCCAGGTTCGAAGCGGCACGGTGACGTTGACCGCCACCGTCTGCAACCGCGGTCATCGCGCTGTCGGCGCCGCTCTGCCGGCGACCTTCTACGTGGGCGATCCGGCCACCGGCAAGATCCTCTGCACGTCGTACACGGCGGGGCCGGTCCCCATCGGCGGTTGCCTCGGCGTCTCCTGCGAGATCAGCGAGCCGATCAAAGGCACCGTGACGATGGCCACCAACGACGACGGACGGGGAGGTCGAACGACCGTCGAGTGCGAAACCCAAAACAACCGAGACAGCGTCGAGGTAACGGAATGCACCATCGTTCGATGACGATGCCGGCCGGCATCGTCCTTCAGTCTTTTGCGGTTGGCGGCTTGGCGGCCGTGCTCCTGGCGTGCTCGGCCAGCACGCCTGCCGGCCCGACCGGCGCAGGCGGCGGAGTGTCGACCGAAGGGGGGGCCGGCGCCGCTGGAGCTAGCTCCAATTCATGCGACGAACAGGGAGGTTGCGCTGCCGGCAGCGTCTGCGTCGTCGGAAACATGTGCGCTCCTGTGAAAAGTGGCGCCTGCGGCAGCGATAGCGACTGCGGAAGCGATAGCTATTGCTGCGGCCCCGATTGCCTGCGCGATGCCAGCGCGCCCGCGGTGTGCATTCCGTACGGCTATGGTCCAAGGGGCAATGTGAATGCTTCTTGCCGCGCCAAGAGCAGCACGGGCAGCGTGTTTTCGCCCGCGGTGCAGTGCGAATGGTCCGGACCGAAGCCGACCGACCCTTTCCCCGATTCGGCCAACGTGCTCGCGACGCCGCTCGTCGCCGATCTGCCGAACGACTCCCAGATGGCGGCGGAAATCGTCGTCATTACTTACAACGGCGACGACGGAACCGTGAACCCGACGGTCGCGCCGGAGAAGTACGGCGTCATTCGCATCATCAATGGGCAGACCTGCGAGCTCGAAGAAACGGTGGCCGATCCCGCCTATCCGCTCCGTGCATCGGCGGCGCCCGCGCTCGCCGACCTCGACCAGGACGGCAAAATCGACATCGTCGCGCGACGCAATGATCAGGGTCTCATCGCCTTCTCGTGGGACGACAAGCTTCGTCGCTTCGTGAAGAAGTGGACGGCCGACGGTATGGACATCACCGCACAGCAGGCCTGGGACGGACCCTCGGTTTTCGACCTCGACGACGACGGCAGCCCCGAGATTCTTCTGCGCGGAGCAGTCTACGATGGCCGAACCGGCGAGCCCTTCTACGATGGCACCCTCGTCGACACGGTGCCGCCCCGCCCGTTCAACGGATTGATTCCGGTCGTCGGCGAACTCAACGCAGATGGCCTGCCCAAGCTCGTCGCGACGGTCAACAACGAGATCACGTTTTTCGGCTGGCACGACAAAGCGTGGGTGGACGAGGGCGTGCTCTACGGAGCCCACTTCGGTGCCATGGCATCGCACTTCGGCGTCGCCGATTTCGGCACTCCCGGCCAGAGCGCGGGTGCATTCGATTTCAAGAACCTCGACGGCGTCGCCGAAATCGTCGGCGTGGACGACGAGACCGGCACGATCACCATCCACACGATCCGAGACCATCAAGTCGTGATGCGGGTCACCACCGGCGACCGGGGGGGTTCGCCGGTCATCGGTGACTTCGACAGCGACGGGTTGCCTGAGATCGGGGTGGCGGGCAAGACGCGATTCCGGGTGTTCGATTTCGACTGCAAGGACGGCGGCGCCGGGTGCGAGAGCCCTTACGTACGCTGGTCACAACCTTCGCAAGACGGATCGTCGGCTCAAACGTCAGCGGCGATCTTCGACTTCGACGGCGATGGCCGCGCCGAGGCGGTGTACGCCGACGAATGCTTTTTGCGGGTCTACGAGGGCCACAGCGGCACCGTCCTCTATTCGGCTTATCGCACCTCCGCCACCTGGTACGAAAATCCGCTGGTCGCCGACGTCGATCGAGACGACAGCACCGAGATTGTGGTCAATTCGAACAAGGTCGGCATCGCCTGCCCGACTTCCTCGGCGCGGGGAACACCCTACGTCGATCCGATTCACCCGGGCGTCCGCTGCGACGACGATGGCGGATGCCTGGCGGGCAGCCATTGTGTCGACAAACTCTGCCGCTGCGCGGACAACTCGCAATGCGCGAGCGGGACGACGTGCGTCGCTCCCCTACTCGGCACCGCCGGCGCGGGCAACGTCTGCCGCGCGACCCACCCGAATTCCCAGCAGCAGAGCGGCATCCGCGTCCTTCGCGACCGGCTCGATCGCTGGGCCTCGTCGCGCCCGCTGTGGAACCAGCATGCCTACTCGATTACCAACATCGATGACAACGGCAAGGTCCCGCGGACCTCGAGCTGGTTGCAGAACTGGCGGGTGAAGGGTCTCAACAATTATCGCCAGAACGTGCAAGGCATCGTCGCCGCCAGCGATTACCCCGACCTCACCGCGTCCCTCCGCGAGACCGAGGCGTGCACCGCCGCAAAAGGTGTCGCCACGATCGCCGGCACCGTTTGTAACCGCGGCAAGAAAGCGGTCGGCGCGACGCTGCCCGCCTCTTTTTACCAAGGCGATCCGGCGGCCAATCAAATCCTGTGCACCACGTACACGCGCGAACCCTTGCCGACCGGCGGCTGTATGCGGGTCAGCTGCGGCGTCGCGGGGGTGGTCTCAGGCAGCATCTCGATGGTGGTGAACGACGACGGCAAAGGGGGTCACACCACCGTCGAATGCAATTCCGACAACAACCGCGACGCCATCGTGATTAGCGCGTGCAATGCCCGGCCCAACTAGCGTTGCCGTGTCAAATCTTGGCCATGACGGATCACGATCGGCAATGGCCGCGTGTCGACCAAGTCAACTACGGCGAGGCGGGGGCGGGGAGCCACCGAGAATGCTCTTTCGCGCCATTTCTGAGGTAAGTATACTTACCTCAGCGGGCGCTCGAAAAGAGCCGCACTAATTGACGCAAGTATGTATGCATGCATGCCTCGCTATTGCCAATAAAAAGGGGCGGCTTCACCGCCGGCCGAGGCGTATTCGATGGCGGGCGCTTAGAAGTGAAATCCCGCCACGGCCCCAAGCATGACCGTAACGCCTAGGCTCGAAGCGTCGGCTTGGAACGAGGAGGCCGTCGCGGGGTCGGTCGGACGTAGGGCGACGCCGGAGCGCGCAAGTCGAAGAAGCTCTGCTTCGAGCACGCCACCGATGGAGAACACGTTGGTGACGTAGTAGTCGAGACCGCCGCCCAGACGGATGTCGAAGCCCGCGATCGAGACGCCCCGATCCGTGCCGAGAAGGCTGTCCGCGGCATGGCCAAGCCGCGCGTATCCTCCGCCGATCGTGCCGTAGGGGTCGAGACGGCCGAGAGGGACGTGCCAACCGAAATCGAGATTCAGCGTCCAGAGCTCCCAGTCGCTGAAATGGGCGAACCGAAAGTGAGGGCCGACCGTGAAGTAAAGGAGACGGAGCCCGGCTGCGCCGCCGACGAGGGCGCCGACGGCCGACGTTTTGGAAGTTTGCGGAACGAGCGCTCCGTTTTGGTTCAGCGCATCGAGGGCGGCGAACTCGAGCCCGCCTTCGAGATTGACGTACACGAACTCGAGACCCCGACCCGAATCGCGCTCACCTGCTTGCTCCAGTTGCAGTTGCGTCGGACCGGGCGGCGCGGAAGGCGGAGGCAACGGTCCGCTCCCGGGAGGCGGTGGTCCGAGCCCCCCCGGTTGGGGGGGAGGACCGCTCCCCGAAGGCGGCGGTGCCAGACCTCCACGCTGCATGGGCGGGGGCGGTGTGAGCTGCGCGGAAGCGACGAGGGACCACGCAGTGATGGCGAGAAACCACGCGGGCGCGAAACGCATCTCGATCTCCGGAGGCGGGCCGAAGGCCGCGCCGAGTCATGAAACCGTCAGCTCTGTACGACGCGGTTTCGACCAGCTTCTTTAGCGGCATAGAGCGCGTCGTCCGCTCGCTTGTAGAGCGCGTCGGCGGTGTCTTCTCCGCCGACCCACGTTGCAACTCCCAAGCTGATGGTGGTCGGCATGATTTTCTTTTCGAATCGGAAGGTCGTCGATTCTACGACCATCCGCACCTTTTCCGCGACGTCGCGGGCCCCCTTGAGCCCCACCTCGGGGGTGAGGATGGCGAATTCTTCGCCTCCCACGCGCGCAAAGACATCCTCGCGACGTAGCTTCCAGCGGACCACCATGGCCAGCTCCTTCAAGATCGCATCCCCGGCAAGGTGACCGAACGTGTCGTTTTTCTGCTTGAAGTTGTCGACGTCCATCAAGATGAGACCGAGGTCCCGCTGGTAGCGGCGGCAGCGAGAGATTTCGCGTTCCAGGGTCTCGTGGAAGTAGCGCTTGTTGTAGATCTGCGTGAGACCGTCGAAGGTCATCATGCGGTAGATCTCTTCGTGATACGAAGCTTCGATGTTGCTGCCGGTCATGAACTTCAGGATCGTGCGGCCGATCTTGATCTGGTCGCCGTCGTGCAGCTCATGCTCGTTGATGAGCAAATCGTTGACGTAAGTGCCGTTCGTCGAACCGAGATCCTTGACGCGGTAATTCGTGCCGGTCCACCAGATACGCGCGTGCTTGCGGCTGACCGATTCTTGATCGATCGGGATGTCGCACCGGGTCGAGCGCCCCGCTTCGAGGGCTAGATCGCCCAGGGGGATACGCTTGCCGAGCTCTTCGCCGTAGATGATGACGAGGTAAGCCTGGTCGGACGTGCTCTCCCGCACGACGAGCTTCTTCTGCGTGATGAGGGTTCGCTCGGACCCGTCCGAATCGTCCGGTTTCGACACTCATTCATCGTAGCCCAGCCATCTCCGATGGGTGAACATTTGCACGACCACCGCGGGCACGAGTGCGAACGTGCTGCCATCCAAGTTGACTTATTGGCGATATTTTACGAATATTACTTGAAATGCTGCCGACGCACTCAGAGCCATCTCAGTTGGCATCGGACACGATGCACGGGTGGCGCTTCGAGCTCGTGAAGTGGGTCGGCGCGGGGGCGACGAGCGACGTTTGGAGAGCGCGCGATCGCGAAACTGGCGCAGAGGTGGCGCTGAAGGTGGCCAAGACCGAAGAGGGGGCGAGTGTCCTCGCGGCCGAAGCCGATACGCTCGCATGTGCGTTCTCACCCCATCTTCCCCTACTTATCGACGTGGGACGGGTGCCGTCCGGGGCATTTCCGCCCATCGGCATGGGCGAACCGCTCTCGGTCGGGCGTCCTTATCTCGCGATTACCTGGATGCCGGGTCGCACCCTCGACCCATCGCTCGCCCGGACGGACGAAGACCGTCGGGCTATCGCGTTGACGGTCGCTCGCGACATCGGTGGCGCCATCGCTCGCCTCGACGCAGCGGGGGTGGCCCATGGCGACATCAAGCCGGCGAACATCCGCTTGGTCGATCGCCATCGGCGCGGCGCCACGTCGAAGGAGGGGCCGACTTGGGAGGCGAATCTGCTCGACCTCGGGCTGGCTGCGGACGCGAACGTGCCTTCGCCGGCGGGAGGCACACCGCGCTATTTACCGCCCGAGCTGTGGACCGGCGCGCGCGGCGGTGACGGGCGTGCGCGCGATCGATTTGCGCTCGGACTGGTACTCGCCGAAATCCTCGTTCCGCGACTCGTCGAAGCAGGCGATCTCGCAGGTGAGGCGCGGCGGACGCAGCTCCCCTCTCCCTTCCATAGCTGGTGCAGCGCGCTGTTGGCACCGGACCCCGGCGCACGCCCCCGTGCGGCCTGGATCGCGGAGCAAGCAAGACTCGCGGTGGGGAGCTCTCGGAGCGAGCATCCGTGGCTGGAAGATCCACCCGGCGCCGTTCGTGCCAGCTATCTGGGGAGCCGGCGCGCGGAAATCGTGCGCGCCGCCTGCGCGCGGCGTTCGCACGTGCGCGTCGAGGGCGCTCCAGGAGAATGGCTCCTCCATGCGATCGATGTGGCACGGCGCGCCCGAGCCTTGCGCGGAGAATCGACCACGATGGGTGAGATCGAGGTCGGCGAGAGCGACCCACTATCGCGCGGGCGATGGCTCGTCGCCTTGATCGGCGGCGCCGCAGCACGTTGGTCGCTTGCCGCCATCAGCCAGGTACCGGACGCCCTGCTGGCCACAGCGCTCAGTGAGCTCGCGCGCCGCAAGCCTCCGTCGTCGTGGACCTTCGCCGATCTGGAACACGCCGGCGGAACCGCCAGAGCCACGCCGGCTGCGAGCCAGGCCGAGGACTTCGCGTCGGCCGTCGCCGTGGCTCTGGCCCTCAGTAGCGATCGAAAAGACGAGGCGCTCGATGCGGTGGAGCGGGACGTTTTCACTTCGCCGCTGTTGCGCCGGGCTGCGGCTGACACGCTGCGCAGAATGGGCCAAGCCGGACGGGCGCTCGCCCTTCTCGCGACCGACCATGACCCGACGGTTCACGCGCTTCGCGCCGAAATCGCCAGGCGCGCCGGCGACCGCGCCGCCGCCGAATTCGAAGCGACGGCGGCACTCGAGCATGATGCTGCCGACGATCGCGCGCGGGCCGTCCTGGCGCGGCTCGCTATCGATGCGGGCGAGCCGCGAGGCGCGCTGGCGACGCTCGCCGGCGCGCCTCCAACCGCCGCTACGGTAGAAGCGCGGGCGATCGCGCTCGTCGCTTCGGGCGAGCGAGCGCAAGCCGAGCAGGAGCTCGCACTCGCCGAAGCACTGGCGACGACCGAGGAATCGCGCGGGCGCGTGGCCGGGCTCATTGGATACGTCGCGCACATGAACGGCGATTTCGGCCGCGCGTGCAGCGCATTCGTGCGCGGCGCCGACCACGCGGAGCGCGCCGGCGCGCTCGTCGAGGAGGCAACGTACTTGACCGGTCAAGCCGCGGCAGCCGTCGACCAGGGCGACGTCGCGCACGCACTCGAGGCGGCCGGCCGCGCTTCGCTCCTCTGGGAACATCTCGGGCGTCCGGCCGACGCAGCCACCGCACTCTTGGCACGTGCCGCCGCCTTCTCGACGGCAGGCGCCGTGCTCGAAGCGACGTTCGCCGCGCGCGAAGCTCGCGAGCGCGCGCGCTGGCTCGGCGATAGGCGCGCGCAGGCTTACGCCTGCTGGGCGATCACCGATGTTCTC
>DASWDH010000164.1:0-5985 GCA_036395495.1 Polyangiaceae bacterium | reverse complement strand
GCCGGAACATCATCGCCCCGAGCGAAAAAAGGTCGGCGCGCCCGTCGACCTCGCTGAGCTTACCGAGAGCCTGCTCGGGCGCCATGTAGGGTGCCGTGCCGAGGGCCGTCCCCATGCGGGTCTTGAGACTGCTGGGAACGGCGTCGTTCACGCGCGCAATGCCGAAGTCGAGCAGCTTCACGCGGCCGTCGGAGGTCAAGAAGATATTGTCCGGCTTGAGGTCCCGATGAACGATCCCGGCGCTGTGAGCGGCCGCCAAGATGTCGAGGATCTCGTCGACCCAGCCGAGGAGCTCACCGATCTCCACGACCTGCTTGTTGGCCCGCGTCGTGAGTGACTCGCCCTCCAAGAGGTCCATCACCAGAAAGGCCGAGCCGTCTTCGGCCACGCCGTCGTCGTAGACTCTGACGACGCCAGGATGCTTCACTGCATTGGCCGCCCGCGCTTCGCGAAGAAAGCGCATCCGCACATCCTCGCGTTCGCTCATTTCGGGGTGCAGCACCTTCACGGCGTGACAACCGTCATTTCGACAATGGCGCCCCTCGTACACGGCCGCCATACCCCCCACCCCGAGTAGACGTTCCAGTCTCCAGGTTGCGCGCAGGACCTGACCAATCCTGCTCGACGCGGCCTCTTCGAGCGATCCCATGACCGAGTTCATGCGATCGCAATCCTAAGCCAGTTGTTACACGGATGAGGTCCGGCGTGCGATACTCCACTCTGAGGAGGGACCTTGGCCGTCAAGACAGGCAAGCCGGAGCGCAAACGAACGCCACGGCCCGAGCCTTCCATCCGCTTACCCGACCGTCGCAAAACATCGCGGCCTCCGGAACGGACTGGCCGCGCGAACGTGCGCGCGGCAGACTCTCCCGCACGCATGCCTCCCCGCACGCCGCGCGCCGAGACTTCGCAGCCTGAGATCACGCTCAAGCGCGGACCCATCGGACGCGAGACGTTGGCGGCGATTGCCGAAGACATCGCCAACGAAGCGCCCACTGTCGTGCGCCCGCGAATCGACACGATTGCGTACGAGGACCAGCCCAAGCCACGTTCGTCTCGGCCTCCGCAAGGTTCTTCTCCCGAGCTCATCAGCATCGGGGAAGCACCTATTGGACGAGCGACGCAGGCAGCGATTGAAATGGACCTCGTGAACGAGACGCTCGCGAGCACGGCGCCGAAGCAGCAGCCATCGCGGGCGACGGGCCCATCCTCGCGTGTCGCTCCGGCGCCAGCGGAGATTTTCGAGATCTCCACGTTCGTTGTGCAGGGAGAAGAGATTTTTACCAAGGTGTCGCAGCAGGCGCGGCGCGAGTTCGTCGCGCGGCGGCTGCTGCATCGTCTTCCCGTGCTCTCGATGGAAGAGGTGGTCCGCATCGATGCTTCGCGGGCATCGCTGCCGAACACGGTCATCTTGCGCGTGTGGACGAGAGTCCAGTCCCCCTCGGGCTGAGCGGGCGCACTATTTGTGAATGTAGACGACAGTCCCGTCGCCTTCCTGCTGGCTGACGATGCCATGCCATCCCTCGGGAACAGGTGGGTCGGTCCAGTCAAAGAGCCGGTGCGCGTCGATCGGCGATAGGTTCACGCATCCATGACTGCGCGCCTTTCCGAACACGTCGTGCCAGTACGCGGCATGGAGGGCGTATCCGGCCTCGAAGTACTGTACATAAGGCACGTCGCGAAGTTCGAACAGACCCTCGCCGCGCCGTACCTGACGTCCGGCCGAGTCGGCGGGCGCGGCGCGCGGTTTGCCACTCATCGCCGAGGTGTCTTGCGGTTCCTTCGGTTCCTTCGTGTCTCGCTCGGGTCCTGGCACCGACGGCGCGGGACCGCCTCCCTGGCTCGACCGCTCGTTCGAGTCCATCGTGGCGGTGACATGCTTGCTCTTGATGCGGAAGCTGCCGGTCACCGTCGATTTGGTGATTTTCGGATCGAGCAGACCATCTTGTCCGGTCGAAACCAGGGTGACGTAGACCGGTTTTTTGCCTTCCCACAGCGCGAGCGTTTGGTTCTCGATCGAGATATCCACCCATTTCTGGCCATTCTGCGCCGCCGCCGGCCACTCCGCGGGGGCCGAAATCACCGCAAGGTCGCTGGCCTTGAGCCACGCGCCGTCGGCTGCCTGCCGGTAGAGCGATCCGCCGATCCGTTGCGTCTGACCCGACAATCGCACGAACGTTCGCCACTCGTACGTGCGCTGCTCGTGGTGAACACCCTCGCCGGAAAGCCGCCAAGCGCGCGCGCAGGGGCCATCTTGCACGCATTCCGTTTGTACGAATGCGACCGGAAGCGTGACCTCCTGCGTGAGCTCGACTCCGTGAAACGGAGAAGCCGTGTCGGGTTTGATCTTGCTCGCTGGTACGAGCCGCAGATCGGTGGTGATCGCGAATCTCCGATCGAGTGAGTCCGAACCGGCGCGGAAAGAACCCACGACCGCCAAACCGGTGTGGCGGCGGACGCGATTGGCGAAATAGGACGACGGCGGCACCTTGAACTCGGACACGTTCGGGACCTTGCGACCCCCTTCCAACCAGAATGGGAGGGGATCGTCGTCGGTCTGTCCCCCCAGCAACTCTCCCAGTGAGAGATCGGTCGACACCTTGCGTCCCGGGGCCGAGGCGAGCTTCAAATCTGAGTGTGGCAACGGCACGCCGCGCTCGTCGATCAGCACGTCGTTCGCACCCAAGTTCACGCGATTGACGTCGCCTTCGTGCCTCTTCCACCAGTCGAGGTGGTCAGCCAACTTGAACTCCGCCGCGTACTGCTCGTTCGCGATGGGCACGCGCAAGTAGAGAGGCGCGACGGCGCGAACGAAAACGTAATGGTAGGGGAGCGCTTTGGTCGTGTCGGGGCGCAGCGGCGCCGCCCGCAGGAGCGGGTGGTTGACATCGATGGTGGCGTCGTCCCCCGTGCACACGAAGCCACGCGGTTCGATTCGATACCAGCCGCCGGAGCAGCCTGCGCGCCCCGCGGGCTGCTCATCGCGGCCCACTTCTGTTCCGAGTCGCAGATATCCTAGGCGCTTCGAGGTGCCGTCTGGGCGGCCATACACGTTGACCTGCAGGGCGGTCGCGCCGAGCTTGGGACCATCGGGGCCCGGGCGCGCCCGCGTCGCACCGGCGCTGTTTTCGCCAACCGGGGGATCACCCGCACTCCCGCCGTCGCCTTCGCCTGTGCGTTGGGGTCTGCGACACCCAACAGCCGTGCTAGCCAGCACGACCATGATCACGGGGGCCGTCAGTCGAAAAACCATGCGATTCAGAGATATACGATTTCGTTCTCGTAGTGGACCTGAGGCTGGCGGCCTGCCGTCCCGCGCGCGGTTCGTTTCTTGCCCCATTCCTCGAGACAGTGCCAGCAATTCCCTCTTGCGCTTCGCTTGAAACAGGGGACTCTTCTGTGCCGGGGGCTCGTTTCGATGCGCGGATCTCGCTTCACCAGGTGGACTGCGGGTGTCGTCGTGGGTTTGCTCTCACTGGCGGACGCGGAGGCTTCCCTCGAGAAGCCCGATGGCTCGCCCCCCCTGATCATGCCGAACACACTGCTCGTCGAAGCGGGCGAGCGGACTGCTGCCGCGCCGACCACCGCGTCTCCTGGTTCCAATGGGCGCACGATCGCCCATGCCAAGGAAAGTCCCCGAACCTGCTCGGCTGCCGCCATTCGCGTGCCCCATCAAGGAACGCGGATCGTGACGGCCCGCCACTGCGCCGACCATCGCGTCCTCGAGGTTCTCGATGAGAAGTACCATGTGACCCCCTTTCGCCAAGTGGATGCCGATGGCGAGGTGGATTTGTCGGTGCTCGAAGTGAGCGGCAAAATCCCGTGGTCAGGTCTCGAGATGAGTTCGGCGGCCAACGTGGCCATCGGCGACAGGCTTTGCGCCTGGCGGATGCGGCGCGGTCTTTCTGGCATCGTTCGGGAACGAATCTGCGCGCGACTCGTGCGCCGCGACGATCGTCCCGGAGCCGATCCCTTGCTGGTCACGAGTCATCCCTATCCGGCGGGCACGAGCGGGAGCGCGCTCGTGGATCGGGAGGGGCGCGTGGTCGGCATCGTCGTCGCGTCGACGGGATACGCCGGTCTCGCCGAACCGATCGACGGCATTCTGCACCTCCCCCCACCGCCCCGACTGCTGGCGGATACGGCGGTTCCGGCTGCAAGGTAGACCGTGCGCGTGACCGTGAACGGACAGGAGCGAGAGATCCCCGGTGCGATCACCGTGCGCGAGCTCATCGTTCGCCTGGGGCTCGATGACGGCCCTGTCGCGGTGGAGCGAAATCGAGAAGTCGTCCCGCGCGCGCTGCACGGCACCACACAGCTCTCCGACGGCGACGTGCTCGAAATCGTGCACTTCGTCGGCGGCGGGTGAGCGCAGGCGGGCCGCGCCGAGCAACTCAAGTCAGCCGGGCGCGAGTACCTTTACTGATAGAGCTGTTCGATCTGCGAGCCCCATTTGCTCATCACATTGCGCCGCTTCACCGACAGCTTGGGCGTCAGCATGTCGTTTTCTTGTGAGAAGTCCTCGGCTACCAAAACGAAATTGCGAATGCGCTCGTAGCCTTTGAAGTCGGCCGAAACCTTGTCGAGCTCCTCTTTGATCTTCGTTCGCACCTTGTCGTTGCGCAGAAGGTCGTCGGTGCTCTTGCCGGCGAGCCCCTGCGCGGCCGCCCACTCCTTCAAATTCTCGAGGTTCGGCACGACCACGGCGACGTTGAACGGCTTGTTGTCGCCGTAGATCATCACATTGGATACGAACGGAGAGAGCTTGAGCGCTTCCTCGAGCGGAGCGGGCACCACGTATTTGCCGTTCTCGAGCTTGTACTGCTCTTTGATTCGCCCGGTGATGAAGAGGTAGTTGTCCTCATCGAGGTAGCCCATGTCGCCGGTGCGAAAGCCGCCGTCGGGCGTGAAGACCGCGTCGGTCTCGGCTTTGTGCTTGTAGTAGCCCTGCATCACATTCGGGCCGTACACGAGAATTTCGCCGTTTTTCGGGTCTTGGGTGACCGACTTGTCGATGACGACGCGCACGCCTTGGATGGGTTGTCCCACGCTCCCGAGCTTGCGATGCCCTGGGAAATTGCTGGAGACGATGGGGCTGGTCTCGGTGAGCCCGTAACCTTCGTAGACGGTGATTCCGAGGCCGTCGACGAACTCCGCCACCTCGCGGGCGAGTGCGGCCGCTCCGGAGATGGCGTGCCTCAGCCGGCCGCCGAAGCGCGCGCGCACCTTGGAAAAAACGAGCTTGTCGGCAAGGATGAGCGTGATTTTTTCGCGCAGGCTGAGCGGCTGGTTTTGCCGCTTTTTCTGAGCCGCGCGGAGTCCGCCACGAAACAACGCCTGGATGGGTGCGGGCTTGCTCTGCATCTGCTTTTCGACGCCCGAGTAGATGCGATTGAAAATGCGGGGCACCGCGAAAAGAACCGTCGGTTTGACCTCCGCAAGGTAGGGCAGGATCTTGTCGTTCGAGTCGCAGATGGCGAGCGACGCGCCGATCGAGATGAGCAGCTGTAGCTCGGCGGTGTGGCCGAACGAGTGCGCCCAAGGCAAAAACGAGAGACTCCTGTCCCCCGTGCTGATGGGAAGGTTGGCCTCGACGGCCAGCAGGTTGGAGACGATGTTGCCGTGGGAGAGAACGACCCCCTTGGGATTTCCGGTGGTGCCGGACGTGTAAAGTAAGCCTGCGACGTCCTTGGAGTCGGGGTGAACGGCCGCCACCGGCTTTTCGGCCCCTTTTTGCAGCAGCGATTTGTACGTGAGGTCGGTGCCTTCGCCGGAAATGAGCACCACGTGCCGCAGCGTGGGGACTTTGCCGGGCAGCGCTTTGGTCTTGTCATAAATGAGTTGGTTGGCGGCGAAGAGGACCTTCGCTTCGGAGTCACGAACGATGTACTCCCAATCCTTTTCGAGTTGCGACTCGTACATGGGGACGTACGCACCGCCGAGGCTATAGGTAGCGTGCGCCGCGACCGCCCATTCGATGCGGTT